>NZ_JAVJAN010000004.1:0-120518 GCF_031344075.1 Clostridium aquiflavi | reverse complement strand
CGTCTTAAGGGATTCGAACCCCTGGCCCACGCCTTAGAAGGGCGTTGCTCTATCCAGCTGAGCTAAAGACGCATATTTTGTTTTTTGTATCTCTTGTTACAACGTTTATCATTTTAATTCATAAGGTTTATTCTGTCAAGTTTTTTAAAAACTCTTTTTTGAATTTTCAAAAATCGCTTTAAACTTTTAACCCAAGAACCTTTATCATTATAAATTATTCTCTAAGTTATGTCAAGTAACTTTTTCATTCTCATGTTTAAATTACTTTTAACATTCATCAAGGATTATTAGTTATTAATGTTAATGGAGCGGGTGATGAGAATCGAACTCACGTAACTAGCTTGGAAGGCTAGGGCTCTACCATTGAGCTACACCCGCAATATTACATTTTAACTTGGTCGGGGTGACAGGGATCGAACCTGCGACCTCATGGTCCCAAACCACGCGCGCTCCCATCTGCGCCACACCCCGGAGTCATTGTTGTTATCTCCTGACGACAATGACTATTCTACAATATACAAATTAATTCGTCAATACTTTTTTTGAAAAATTATTATATTTTTTTATATCTATACCTAAAATCATCTCTTACATTTTATTCTATATATCAATTTCTTTTAGATAAACACTGGGTTCTAGTCCTTTTTTTATTTCTATAAACCCTATATGTCTCCCCCTATTTCTTGGTAATGATAAACTACCTGGATTCATCAATATTACATCATCATACTTTTCTATCATTGAAATATGTGTATGTCCAAAAAGAGCTATATCTGCTTTTAGCTCTTTTGATTTATAATAAATATTATTTAAACCATATTTAACGCCATATAAATCACCATGAGTAAAAAATATTCTAATACCCTCTATGTCTATAATTCCTTCTTTAGGATATTTATCTTTATAATCACAATTTCCACTTACAATATAAATCTCACCATTAAATTCTTTTGATATTTCTTCTGCATCTTCAACATTATCTCCTAAATGTATAGCAATATCAGCATCTTTTATATATTCACTAGCTATTTTTATATAATTGCTCATTCTATGAGTATCACTTATTACTGCAATTAACATGATTTGCTCCCCTATTCGCTTATCAGATTTAATATTGTGCCTTTTAATTTTTTTAAAGCTATTCCTCTATGACTTATATCATTCTTTTCTTCTAGAGTTAACTCTGCAAAAGTTTTATTTAATGGACCATAGAAAAATAAAGGATCATATCCAAAGCCATCATCTCCCTGTGGCTTTTCTAAAATATATCCATTTACATCTCCAGTTATTGAATAATACTTTCCGTATTCATCAAACATAGCTATTTGACACACAAATTTGGCGGTCCTTTTATTAGTAGGAACATTTGATAATTCTAATAATAATTTTTCATTATTCTTTTTATCATTACCATGCTCTCCTGCATACCTAGCTGAGTATATTCCTGGTGCACCCTTTAAGTAATCAACCTGCAATCCAGAATCATCGCTTAAAATTAAAAAGTCCTTTTCATATCTTGATTTTAATAAATTATATATTTCTTTAGCCTTTTTCTTTGCATTTTCTTCAAATGTACTACCATCTTCTTCTACATCTATATCTATATTTTCTTCATTTAAAGATTTTATTTCAATATTTAGATCTTTTAATAATTCTTTCATTTCTTTTATTTTTTTTACATTATTACTAGCTAAAATAAGTTTTTTCATAATCTAATTATTTCCTCCAGTACCAATCCAAAGAGATTCCATCTTTAATGATTCTTTTTGAACATTAATCATTTGTTTTATTCCCTTTTCTCCTAAATCCAATAACTCATTTAACTCATTTCTAGTATATGGACTCTCTTCTCCAGTACCTTGAACTTCAACAAAGCTACCTTCATCAGTCATAATTATATTCATATCTACTTTTGCTTTTGAATCTTCTTGATAACATAAATCTAATATTTTCTCATCATTAACTATACCAACACTTACTGCTGCAACAAAACTTCTAATAGGATATACCTTAAAAGGTTTTATTTTATGCAATTTATTGACAGCATCAACTAATGCTATAAATGCTCCTGAGATAGCTGTAGTTCTTGTACCACCATCAGCTTGAATAACATCACAATCGATCCATAATGTCTTTTCTCCTAAAGCTTTTAAATCTACAACAGATCTTAATGCTCTTCCTATAAGCCTTTGTATCTCCATTGTTCTTCCATCTATTTTTAATCTTGCGATATCTCTTATCTTTCTCGTTTCTGTTGATCTTGGAAGCATATTATATTCTGCTGTAATCCATCCTGATCCTGTTCCCTTCATAAATGGTGGAACTTTGTCTTCAATAGAAACATTACATAAAACTTTTGTATCGCCTACTTCTATATACACTGAACCTTCTGCATACTTTGTATAATGTCTTGTCACTTTAACATGTCTTATTTGATCATTTTTTCTTCCATCAATTCTCAACGAAATCACACTCCAAACACATATATTTCAAAATTTATTATATTATTATATTGTATATATTTTTACTTAATTTATTAATATTAACATATATAAATAATAGATTGATTTAAAGACCTCTTTAATACCTTTATTAAAAAATTTCACCTTTTATTTAGATTTTATGCACTATTTTTGAATTTAACTCATATTAATTAATAGTATGAGAATTTTTAGAGAGGTGAATATAATTGAGATATATAGGGCCATTTTTTAGAATGAATAGTCTTTCTCAAAAGGAAATTAGTAGTCAGCTTTTTTATTTATCAAAAGAATCAGTAAAAACTATTGTTCTTAATTCAAAATCTGGTCTTCTAATTCCTATTAGAGTTTCAAAAAAATCTTCTTCTACAAATGATATTAGCATATTAAATGACTTTTCTCCACTAATATGTATATATAGGAAATCATCACCTATGTTTATACACAATAAAACTTCACATGGGTTTGACGAATCCACTTTTAAAAAGGAAATAAACCCTTCAACAAATGCTTTAATGACCTTGTGTCTATTGGAGTTAAGTGATTATTATTCTAATTACGATAAAGATAATAGAAATATTATATCTTTCGAAAAGCCATTTAAATATATAGCAAAACAACAGCTAAAATTCTATTCAAAAAACCTTCGAAATAATGAGGGCGTTTTTGTTGATAAAAAAAATACGTCTGATGGAAATTCTAAAGGTTTTAATCTAATAGATAAAAATGATAAGTTCAAATTCTGTGACCAAGCTTTTATGATGGCAGCTTATTACTTATATTCTTTTTATAATAAATCTGATGTCGACAGTAATGATTATGAAAGATTTTCTAATGAAATTTTATGTGTATTAAGAGATTATAAAGAATCTCTTTACGACTTATCATTTGAAGAAAACTTAAATATTTTATTATGCTTAAATATTTTTTACAAGTATTCAAAAAGTTCTACAGCTAAAGATCTAATATTAGACTTAAGTGATTTCTTGATAAATAGGTTTATGATAAAGAACTATTATGTAAATTCATTAGAAAATTGTTGTTTATTAGCTATATGCTTAATGGAATCTTACAAACATACAAATATAATTTCTTTTAAAGAAACTAGCAAAGAAATTAATGATAAATTATTAAGTCTATATGATAATGATAAAAATATGTTTATTAAGCTTACAGATAAAAAAGAAACTAAGTATTCTTGCTTAGAAATTAATCTTTATTTGTTATCTTTAATGATCTATGCAAAAGAAGAAGATAAAATATCAGAATTAAAACCTATTATATCTAACATATATAGAAAACTTTATGTGAATAACAATCTGTTAACAAGTTGGCCTGAAGCTCCAACTTTAGATGAAGTAGAACGATATAAAAATTTAAGCTTAAAATCTGATGATATGCTAGATGAAACTTATTTTAGAATGCCTAACTTACCTACTCCAGAAAGTAATGGCTTAGCTCCTATATTTGTTAAAAACTTAAGTTATTCTAGAAAAAAAGATTGTTTTACAGTACCTAAAGTATCTTTTGATTCAAATAAAAACATGTTTTCTTTTCTACTATTTATATATTTTCTTAAAGACGATATTGAAAAAGAAATGGGATTTAGTAAAACTAAAACAAATATAACTGACTGCAGAACTACAACAGATGTTAATGATGTAGTGAATAATGAAGTCATTAATTCATCAGAATTAAATAATTCAGAACTAAATAATATTGAAATAGAAGATGTTGATGTTAGTACAAACTTAAATTTAAAAGTTCCTGATACTCCAAAATTAACAACTAATCTAAATAAAACAACATCTAATTCAGATACTAAATCAAAAAAATCTTCTAAAGACAAATCCAATAATAAAAAAAGTTAATACAGTATTGTAAAATATATAAGGCTATATCATTGATGTATTACCAGTGATATAGCCTTAATCTATAATAAACTATTTTATAGATGAAAAATCCATATTTCCATTACCATCCATTTTAATATTTGATATTTTTTTAGAATACGCTATATTTTCATTATAAAATATCAATGGCACTATTTTATATTCTTCAAAAATCTTATTCTCTAAATTTAGATATACATCATCATTGCAATTATTAGATAATAAAATTTCTTTTTCACTATCACTCATGTAATTAACAAATTTTTTATAAAATTTATCTTTATCTAAAATATTTGCTTCATTATTAATTAGTATCATATCATATCTTTTTTGTAATTCCTCATCATTAAATTCATCTTCTTTTAATAAACTATACTTTATAGATATATCTGTGTTTTCGGCAAACCACTTTTCTATAACCCTACATAACTCTCTGTTAATGCTATTATCTCTACATAATATAGTAAGTACTTTTGGTGGAGACCACACCTCTTCCTTATTACTTATTACTTTTCTTGTTTGTAATTTAGTTAAGTCTTCTTTATTTTCTCTAAAATAACTACCTTCAGCCAACTCAAATGATTTTTCATTTGAAGAAGAATAGTCTTCCATAGATTCTGATATATACTTATATATTTCTCTTCTGCCTTGTAAAGAAATATTATTTTTATCATTTATGTATAAATACACGCCTGTATCTTTGGGCATTGTTATTAAACTTCCATCATTACTTAACTTATTTAATTGGCTTTGCGGTGGGTTTATAACAATATCTCTTTCTCCAATTTCAAATGATGCCATAGACAATTCTACATTACTATCATTTATTAAATTTATAACTCTTCTATTTCCATCATTGCTATTTGATTCTAATGTTATTTTATCATTCATAAATGATGTTATTTTATAATCTCCACTATAAATCACTTCATTATAATTCTTTTTAATATTTTCCCACATAACTAAATACTTTCTTAATCTATATTGTGGCTTAGTTAATTCGCTTAAAAATTTATCATTTTTAGCATTAAGTCTTATAATGACACTGTTATCTTTAGATTTTATTGCAACCCCTTTTTCAAAAGTAGTTTTCCCATCTTTAAATTCTCTAGCACCATAAACATCTAATAATGCATGTATGTTTTCTTCATCATCCTCTTTTAGTAGTTCTCTAAAAAACACAATTACATCATCTGAAGTTATTTTGCTTCCATCACTCCAATATATATTATCATCTATCTTAAATTCATATTCTATTCCATCTTCACTTTTAATTATTTCTTTAGCTAAAGAAGGCAATATATTATTATCTATATCCTTTGAAACTAAACCTCTACTAACAGCACAAATTATATCTTCATTTCGCTTAGATAAGTTAGCAAAAGTCTTTAAATTATCTGGTATATCTTCTACTCCATAATTGATAACATCATCACCTTTTTTATCTGATGAAACATTATCAATCTGAATAAATCCTAATAAAAAAGCACCTATGATAAAAATTAAGGATATAGGTAACAAGTATTTTTTCAATGTTAATAACCTCCTTACTCTTACAATATACATAATTAAATTATTAACATTTTATTTAATTTATAATCATTAATATTTATAATTAATTTTATTGCGCTATCCATCTTTACTTATTCATATATCATATACTATGCTAAAATAGGCATTATATTTAAAATACATATTTTATCATTTTTGTGCTACTATACCATAAATATATATTTAAAATAAATATTCTATTATGGTATAATATTACCATATTTTATTGGAGGTTTTTAAAATGAAATTTTTAACGGCTACATTTCTAATAGTTGCAATACTATTTATGTTCGTTTTTATGTTTATAGGAATATGGTTATTTATAGTAGCAATAAAATCACATAAACAATTACGATATCAAAACTATATATTAGAAAAGATTTGTCAAAAACTTAATGCATTATCTAATAAAATGTATTTTAATGAATCCATAAAAGATAATCCAAATTATTCAACAGATGATTTTGATTTAAATCAAACTACTGAAGACAGTGACTATGATGATATATCTAGTTTTGATAAATCCGAAGAATTAAAATAAGAAAAACCTACTATGAAACATCTTATTTCATAGTAGGTTTTTTTACCTCTAATAGTCTTTTCTATCTTTTCTCTACTTCTTCAGTAACTAATTTATTAACAATTCCTGGGTTTGCTTGACCTTTAGTTTCTTTCATTACTTGACCAACCGCAAATCCAAGTATTCTAGTTCTTCCACTCTTGTATTGTTCAATAACTTGTGGATTTTCATCAAGAACTTTATTAACTAATTGACGAATAGCATCTTCATCATTATTTTGTTTTAGGCCTTTTTCATCAATTATAGTCTTTGGTGATTTTCCTTCTGCAAACATATCATCAAGTACTTTTTTACCTATAGCACTTGATATAGTTCCATCATTTATTACTTCTATTAATTCTGCTAAATCTTTAGGAGAGAATTTTAAATCTTCTACCCAAGTACTTTCTTCTTTCATAAGTCTTGAGATATCTCCCATGATCCAATTTGATGCTGCTTTAGGATCTCCAGATATTTTAGCACATTCATCAAAATAATCTGCCATTGAATCTGTAAGCGTTAATACATGTGCATCATATTTAGGTAAACCATATTCTTTTACAAATCTATCTGCCTTTTGATATGGAAGTTCTGGAATAGTAGCTCTTATTTCTTCAATCCATTCATCAGAAACATTTAAAGTTACTAGATCTCCTTCTGGGAAGTATCTATAGTCATTTGCTTCTTCCTTACTTCTCATAACTATAGTTTTATTGTTTGTTTCATCCCATCTTCTAGTTTCAACACTTAAAGCTTCTCCATTAGTTACAGCTTCAACTTGTCTGTCAAATTCGTAATTTAATGCCTTTTCTAATGCTTTAAATGAATTCATATTCTTGATTTCTGATCTTATACCAAATGGTTCCGTTCCCTTTTCTCTAATAGAAATATTTCCATCACACCTTAAAGAACCTTCTTCCATCTTACAATCTGATATTTCAGCGGAACTTAATATGCTTCTAAGCTTTGTAAGATATAGTGTAGCTTCTTCTGGAGTTCTAATATCAGGTTTAGATACTACTTCTATTAATGGAACGCCTGCTCTATTAAAATCAACTAATGTACCTCTTTTAGTATGTAGTAACTTACCTGCATCTTCTTCTATATGAATTCTTTCTATTCCGATTCTCTTAACTTCTCCACTTTCAAGTTCAATATCAATATATCCATTTCTACATATTGGTAATTCATCTTGTGTTATTTGATAATTCTTAGGACAATCTGGGTAGAAATAATTCTTTCTATCCATTCTACCAACTTTAGTTATTTCACAATTTAAAGCTAATCCTGCTTTTATTCCTAGCTCTAAAACCCTTTTATTTAATTGTGGTAATGATCCTGGAAGACCTAAACATACAGGACAAACATGAGTATTAGGTTTTCCTCCGAATTCTGTTGTACAACCACAGTATATTTTAGTATTAGTTAAAAGTTCAGCATGAACTTCTAATCCTATGACTGATTCAAATTCCATTGTTTCTTCACTCCTTACCCCTATAGATTTGGATGCATTTCATGCCATTTAGTTGATTGCTCATAGCTATATGCAAGGTTAAATAATGTATCTTCTTTAAAATAATTGCCCATTATTTGAAGTCCTACTGGAAGACCATCAGTAACTCCACATGGAAGTGATATTGCTGGAATACCTGCTATATTTACAGGAACAGTATAAATATCCCCTAAATACATTTCTAATGCATTTTCTGTTTTTTCTCCAATTTTATAAGCTGGAGTTGGTGCTGTTGGTGATATTATAGCATCAAAATCTTTGAATATATTTTCAAATTCACCTTTTATAAGATTTCTAACTTTTAATGCTTTCTTATAATATGCATCATAATATCCTGCTGATAATGCATAAGTACCAAGCATTATTCTCTTTTTAACTTCTTTTCCAAGGGCTTCACTTCTTGATTTAAAGTATACATCAACTGCATCTTCAACACTTTCACTTCTATGTCCATATCTTACTCCATCAAATCTAGCTAAATTTGATGATGCCTCTGCACATGCTAATAAATAATAAGCTGATATCGCATAATCTGCTAATGGAAGTGATACTTCTGTAATTTCTGCACCATTAGCTTTGAATACTTCTAATGCATCATATATAGCTTTTTGAACCTTAGGATCTAATCCATCTTTGAAAAATTCCTTTGGTAATGCTATTTTCTTTCCTTTAATATTTTCTGATAAAGAGTCTTCATAATTAGGTACATTTATATTAGCTGTAGTAAAATCTCTATGATCAACTCCTGATATTACTTGAGTTAATAAAGCACAATCTTTAACATCTCTTCCTAATGTACCAACTTGATCTAAAGTAGAACCATAAGCTACAACTCCACTTCTTGAAACTCTTCCATATGTAGGTTTTAATCCAACTATTCCACAAAAAGATGCCGGTTGTCTTACTGATCCACCAGTGTCAGTTCCTAATGCTAAAGGAATTTCTTTTGCAGCAACAGCAGCAGCAGAACCACCTGATGATCCACCTGGTACTCTATCTAAATCCCATGGATTTCTAGTTATCTTGTAAGCAGAATTTTCAGTTGATGAACCCATTGCAAATTCATCCATATTTAACTTACCTAATATAACTCCACCTTGTGACTTTACATTTTCAGAAACTGTAGCATCGTATGGTGATATATATCCTTCTAATATCTTAGAAGCACAAGTGTTTTGCATGTTCTTAACGCTTATATTATCTTTAATTCCTAAAGGTGCTCCCCCTAGTACTCCAATATCTTCACCCTTACTTAACTTTTCATCCAATACTTTCGCATCATTTAATGCTTCATCTTCTGCAACATATAAAAATGCATTTACTTTATCATCTATATTCTTTACTTTTTCTAAATGAGCTTTAGTAACTTCTTCTACTGAAGCTTCTTTTTTAGAAATTAAGTTCTTTAATTCATGAGCTTTATAATTTGTAAAATCCATATTTCACCCTCCAATCTTCTATTGTTCTCTTATAATTGTTGGAACTAAAACATATTCTTCTAATGTTTCAGGCGCATTTTCTAAAACCTCTTCTAATTTAATTGAAGGGGTAATTTCATCTTCTCTAAATTTGTTTTCAATATAATAAGGGTTTACTATTATATCTTTCTTTTCAGTATCTAACTCTTGAAGCTTTTCAACATAATTTAAAATTTGATTTAAATCAGATGCTAAGCTTTCTTTTTCATCTTCATTAAAACTTAATCTTGCAAGTTCTGCAACATATTCAACATCTTTTTTAGTAACAGACATAGTTAACCTCCCTTTCAAAGTAAAGACAATTTAAAATTAAAATGTCTTATATATTATAAGTATCTTATTCAATACATTAAATTTTATCATAAAATCTTCTATTTTACTAAATTAACTATAAAAAATATTAAAGAAACAGATATTGTAAAACTAAAAGCAGAATACACTATTCTTTTTCTTCCAGTTTCATTAAGTAAAAATCCTACTGTAAGTACTAGCATAGTTATACATATTCCTAGTTGAACAGGTAAATATGAATTAAAAATTTGGTCTATATAACAAAATTGATAACTAGTTAAAAAAGTGCATACTATTAAAATACTAGTTATAAAGCCACATATTAGTGTTAACCAATTTACTAGTGTCTTCATTAACTTTCACTTCCTAACATTCTTTCAAATTCCTCTTCTGAAATAACCTTAACACCTAATTCTTCTGCTTTAGTTAATTTTGATCCTGCTGATTCTCCAGCAATTACATAGTCAGTTTTTTTACTTACACTACCTGAAACTTTAGCACCTAAGCCTTCTAGCTTAGTTTTTATCTCAGTTCTAGAATAATTTTGTAATGTACCCGTAGCAACTACAGTTTTATCTTTAAAAATACTTTCTACTATTTTAACTTCATCAAATATAGGATTCACTCCTAAATTTAATAATTCATCAATAGTATTTATTACTTTTTCTTCTTTAAAGAATTCAATTATATCCTGTGCAACTATATCACCAACATCTTGCACTGATACTAAGTCTTCAAACATAGCATTTTTCAATCCATCAATTGATTTAAATTTATTTACAATATCCTTAGCTGTTTTTACGCCTACATTAGGAATACCTAAAGCATATATAAATGAATATAACTTACAGTCTTTGCTTTTTTCAATTGCATTTAATAAGTTTTCCGCTTTCTTTTCCCCAAACTTTTCTAAGTCTATTAAATCTTCTTTTTTTAATTTATATAAATCTGAAATAGACTTAATATTTAATTTTTCAAATAATTGTTCTGCTGTTTTTTCTGAAAATCCTGCTATATTCATAGCATCTCTTGAAGCATAATGAACTATAGTTTTAACCAATTGTGGTTTACAAGAAAGTGTATTTTCACAGAAATAATGCGCTCCATTTAAAACTACATGACTACCACATGCTGGACATTCAGTTGGCGGTACTATTTCCTCAGATTTTTCTAATGTATTCTCTACTGTTCCCATAATTTCTGGTATAACATCATTAGATCTTCTAACAAATACATCAGCTCCAATTCTTACGCCCTTTCTTTTTATATCATCCATATTATTGAGAGTTGCTCTTTTAACAGTTACTCCTGCTAATTCTACTGGATCTAATATTGCTGTTGGACCTATTCTTCCACTTCTTCCAACATTCCATTCAACATCCAAAAGTTTTGTTGTAGCTTCTTGAGCTTCAAATTTATAAGCTATGGCCCATTTAGGGAATTTAACTGTATACCCTAATAATTCTCTTGTTCTAATATCGTCTATAGCTAATACTAAACCATCAATATCATAATTTAAATCAAATCTTATTTTTTCTATATACTCTATTTCTTTCTTTATATCATCAATAGATATACATACTTTTAAATAATCATCAATAGGCAATCCTTTTTCTTTAATAAATTCCATCATTTCTAAATAAGTTTTAAATTGATATCCTTCTTTATATCCAACATCATAGAAAAATGCTGACAAATCTCTTCTAGCAGTTTCTTTTACATTAAGATTTCTTAATGCTCCAGCCGCACCATTTCTCAAGTTTTTTAATGGAACATTTGCACTATCATTATATCTTTCAAAAGCTTCTTGTGTCATAATAGCTTCACCATGTACTTCAAATAAATCATCATTTTCTTGAAGCTTTAGTGGTATAGATTTAATAGTTTTTACTTGAGATGTTACATTTTCTCCTATTTCACCATTACCTCTTGTAGCACTTACTTCAAGCAAACCTTCCTTATTATAAGTTAAGTTAACTGTTAAGCCATCAAACTTTTTAGTAGCTATATATTTTAAATCTGGTAAGTCCTCACCCTTAGCTCTCATTTCATTAACAAATTTCACATTTCTATTATGCCAATCTTTTATTTCATCTAAGCTTTGAGCTTTATCTAAACTCCAAAGCTTTCCTTTATGTGTATATTTATTAAAACCTTCTAAAACAACATCACCAATTCTTAATGTAGGTGAATATGGTAGTACAAAGTCTGTTTCTTGCTCTAACGCCCTAAGTTCGTCATATTGTTTATCGTAATCCTTATCACTTACAGATGGATTATCAAGTACATAATAATCATATGAATTCCTATTTAAATTTTCAACAAGTTCTTTTATTCTCTCTATTTTATCCACTATTATCTCCATCTCCTAAATTAAGAAATTTTATAATTAATATATATATCAACTTCATATAAAATTTAAAACTCTATATGAAGCTAATCTAACTTTAAATTCCTTTTAACTTAGCAAATGATAACATTAAATTTTTAACTCCTTGTTTATCAAATGCAATAGTTAACTTTTTATCATCTCCAGAATTCTGAACACTAACTATTGTACCAACGCCAAATTTTTCATGTTGTACTTTTCTACCTAATGTAATTTCGTTAGCATTTAAATATTCTGAATCACTATTGTTGTTATTAATTGTATTAGTAGATTTACAAACATCTCTTATTATAGTGCTTCTTAAACTATGAGGATTATTATATGAATTATTTTTTTGAGCCTTAACATTAGAGGTATTTCCAGATCCTATTCTATTTCCACTTACATATTCCTTAAGTTCTGGTTTTATTTCATTAATAAAGTCAGACTGAGAATATGCTACTGTTCTACCAAATACTCTTCTAACTTCAGCTGATGTCATAAATAATGTTTCTTTTGCTCTTGTTATTCCTACATAACATAATCTTCTTGATTCTTCCATCTCAGATTCTTTTTCAAACGACATATTTCCCGGGAAAATACCATTTTCCATTCCAACCATAAATACAACTGGGAATTCAAGACCCTTTGCACTATGAACTGTCATTAATACTATCGTATCCTCTTGTTCTTCAATCTTATCTGTATCTTGAACTAATGATACTTTTTCTAAATATGCAGCTAATGATTTATCTTCATTATTCTTTTCAAAATCAACTGCATCTGAAACAAGCTCTTTTAAATTCTCAATTCTACTTTTATCTTCTATTTCCTTAGTTGACTCTAGTTGTTTTAAATATCCTGTATCTTTAAGTATTGACTCAATTAATACAGATATAGGTGCTGTTTCACTCAGTGACATAAATTCTTCCATTAAATTTGTAAAAACTTCTATATTATTAGCATTTCTAGGTGTTAATGTTGGTATTGTTCTAACTTCCATTAAAGCATCCCACATATCTAATTCGAAACTATTTGCAAATTCTTGAATTTTTGATACTGTAGCATCACCTATACTTCTTTTAGGAACATTTATTATTCTCTTTAAACTAACATCATCTCTTGGATTAACTATAGCCTTAAGGTATGCTAAAATATCCTTTATTTCTTTTCTATCGTAAAATCTAGTTCCCCCTATTATCTTATATGGGATTCCTCTTCTTCTTAAACTTTCTTCAAATATACGTGACTGAGCATTAGTTCTGTATAGTATAGCAAAATCCTTATACTCTTTATTTTCCTTAGATTTAATCTCTGTAATTTGCTTACTAACAAAATCTCCTTCATCACCATCTGAAAATGCCCTATATATCTTTATTTTATCTCCAGCTTCTTGTTCTGTTCTAAGTACTTTACTTTTTCTATTTGCATTATTCACAATTACTACATTTGCTGCATCTAATATATTACTCTTAGACCTATAATTTTGTTCTAATTTAATTACTTTAGCATTAGGATAATCTTTCTCAAAATCCAATATATTTTGAATATCTGCGCCTCTCCATTGATAGATACAATTATGCACTACAACATCATTTGCTATATAATTTCTAGCATTATCAATATTTAAATCATATACAAATCCATCATATTCTTCGCTTTCAACAGATACTATAATATCTTCTTTTATTACTCCATCACTTTCTATTGCAATTGCCATACCTTCTCTAAAACTTCCAAGTGGCATAAATAGAAAACTTTTTTCTCCAGTTAATTTAGCTTTTTTTAATATATCAAAATTTTCTTCAACTTCACTTAAACTTCTTGCAAATTCTTCTGCTTCATCATATAAAGCTCTTTCAGTCTCAACTCTATATGTATTTCTTTCACCATTTCTAACATTGAAACCCGCTTCTATAAATTTATTCTTTGTTTCATCACCAGAGGAATTAAGTCCTATTCTGTGAGAATATAATCCTCTTTGTAACGATTTTTTTCCTCCAAAAAAAGTCACATTAACTCTTTTTCTTACTGAATTTCCTCTTATTACTGCATTACTCAAATGATGTGGATATTCCTTATATAAATGTTCATCATCCATTAGTTTTTCAGCAGCACTTACTGTATCAATGTCATTAAACATATTTTCTATTTGTTCTTGTGATACTGTTATATTTCTTCCTCGTGAATTAAATACAATAGTTGGTATTCCATATTTTACAGAATAATATTGTTCATAATAAGTTGCATCACCTTTTGAGTTACAAACTTTTATTATCCATATTTTATCTGCTTGCTCTCCATTTAATCTAACTGCTAAACCACTAGCTTCTCTTTCATCTCTAGATCTTACAGAAGATGTTTGACCTATTCTATATCCAAAACCGTTTTTATACATTAAATAAACATAGTAATTCTCTTCTTCTAATAGTACTTTTCCAAATGAAATATGGTTAGGTGTAGCTTTTATTACCTTATTACTCTTTGTAGTAATTTTTATAACTTCTCCACAATACTTCTTTTTACTTATGTCACTTACTGATAATAATCCTATTTCTCCATTACCACATGCAACTTTAACTTTATCTTCGCAAGTTAATTTTTCTATTTTAACTTTTTTATCCTCGGTAGATATTAAAGTTCCTTCAACTAAGCATTGATCATCATCACCAACAACACATATATTTTTATGTTTTGATGCTAATAATTTAATCAATTCATATTGAGCACCATTAGTATCTTGATATTCGTCTACCATTATATACTTAAATTTATTTTGATAAAATTCTAATACTTCAGAATTAGATTTAAAAAGCTCAACAGCTTTAAATATTAAGTCATCAAAGTCTAATGCATTATTTTCCTTTAGTCTTCTTTGATACATCTCATATGCTTCCGCAATTTTCTTTTCTCTAAAGTTAGATTCATTTTGTCTCATAAAACTTTGAGCAGTTTGCATAGTATCTTTTGCTTTTCCAATTTTACTTAGTATCTCTTGATCAGATATATCTTTATCATTAATATTTAAAAGCTTCATACATTCTTTTATTAATACTTTTTGATCAGATGTATCGTATATTGTAAAGTTACTATTGTAACCAATCTTATCTATTTCTCGTCTTAAAATTCTAACGCAAGTTGAATGGAATGTAGATATCCACATATTTTCAGCTTTACTACCAATTAGTGATATAACTCTATCTTTCATTTCCTTTGCTGCCTTATTTGTAAATGTAATAGCTAATATATTATATGGTGCTATGCCCATATTTTCTATCATATGTGCCATTCTATAAGTTAATACTCTAGTCTTTCCTGATCCAGCTCCAGCTAATATTAACAATTGGCCATCTATGGTAATTGCACCTTCATATTGTTCTTTATTAAGCAATGATTTTAACTCCATTTAGTTAATCTGCTCCTTTCTTAATCTCTAAATATTATAACATAGTGAAAGTATTAATAATATTTCTCTTTATATGTTAATTTAATCTTTATATACATTAATTATATCTAATTATTTCCTTTAAAATTATATACTTCTTTATTATCTCCTATTTTAAAATATAAAAACAAATAAAAGTGAAGGAATTAAGTCACATTTAAATAAATATGACTTAATTCCTTCACTTATTTTTTTCTATTTAATTTTTTATTAATCTCTATTAAAATGTACTATTTTTATGCTTTTTTATATATTAAATCAACTTTTCTTCAAAGTAAACATTTTCATTAATTAAGACAAAAAAACGCAACCCTTGGGGCTAGGTTGCGCTTTAGCAATAAGCAATAAGCAATAAATAAAAAGGGGGCTATATAATTCCTTTTATTTATCCTTGCAAAATTATTATAGGCTATTATATATTAAAATGCAAGTAATTTTACGAAAAATATTTACTCCTGCGTCTAAAATGAATTATTTTATTGCATAATCTTTTAATGTTCGTTAATTTTTATTTAAAATAGCTAATTCTTCATCTGATAATTCTCTATATTCGCCTTCTTCTAAACTTTCATCTAGAATTAAATTACCAAATTCTTCTCTTTTTAGATATACTACTTTTTTATCACGTGCTTCAAACATTCTTTTTACTTGATGATATTTTCCTTCTTGTATAGTAATTCTAACTTCTGAACCTTCTGGTGATGCAGATATAATATCTAATTTTGCTTCTAAGCATTTATACCCATCATCTAATACTACACCTTTTTTAAATGCCTCTTGATCTTTTTCATTTACTTCTTTATCTATTTTAGCATAATAAACTTTATCAACATGCCATTTAGGTGATATCATTCTATGATTAAAGTCCCCATCATTAGTTAATAACAATAATCCAACAGTATCTTTATCTAATCTTCCTACTGGAAATGGATTAAAAATTTGATGATCTAATTCTAACAAATCAATAACAGTTTCATCTTTTGAATCATGAGTTGCTGATATTACTCCTGTTGGTTTATTCATCATTAAATATATGTATTTACGATAAAATATCTCTTCTCCATTTATCTTAACTATAGATTTTTCAGGATCTATATTTACACTACTATCTTTAATTATCTTTCCATCTACTTCAATTAATCCTTTTTTTGCTAACAATTTAGCTTCTTTTCTGCTTCCATATCCTAAATTAGAAATTATTTTATCCAATCTCTCCATTTACTTCACTCCACTCTATCATTTTATATGTCTCTCTACACAATAGTATATTATCACATATGTCAAAATAAATATTCATATAAATAAAAAATTATGTTTTAAATATATATTTATATATGCAATAGGCAAAGTGGCATATATAAAATTCTTACTAAAATAGAGCCAATAAAAAAATGAAGTTATTACTAAACAACTTCATTTTTTATTGATTCATGCTAAATTCCACTTTTATAATATCCCATTACTTTTGGAATATAGTTTTGAGTTTCTTTAGGCATTTTATATAAATGTTCAACAGAGCTAACTCCTCTTTTTTGCATTGTTCCAGGTCCTGCATTATATGCCATAAGAGCCATTTCTACATTTCCATCATACCTATCAATATATCCCTTTAATTGCTTAACTCCACCATTAATGTTTTGTTCTATATTAAAAGGATCACTTACTCCATCTTCTTCACAATTTTCTGGCATAAGTTGCATAAGTCCCATAGCACCCGCACCTGAAACTACTTTAGGATTAAAATCAGATTCCTGTTTTATTATTCCTAAAATCAAATTAGAATCTACACCATATTTTCTTGATGCTTCTTCTACTGCTCTATATATTCTTTGTTTACTTTCATCATCAGTATCTATATCGACAGTTGATGTAGTACTAGACCCATTTAATTTAGATGTTAAATTCTCATTTAAAACCATTTTCATATAATCTAATCTTTGTCCAGGTGTTGTGTTTGTATTTTCCAATGATTTCATTGCTTCTAATGCACTAGAATCCTTAGTTGATTCATTAGCTGATTCATTAGATTTATCTGTTAAAGCTTGCATAACTAAGGCAAATTCTAGTCCATTAGTTCCACTATTACTTTTATCATCACTACTATTGCCACTATTATTAATTGCTGTTAATGCCATTAATTCATTTGAAAATGAATTTAAATTGTCTATACTCATAACTGCCCTCCAATTTTATTATGCTATATTTTAAATAATTGTTGATATATACAAATGGTACTATATTCCTAAGTTCAATTACTCAATCCACTTTGCTTATTCATATATCAATGATTTGTTTAAATAGAGTCTTTTATTAAAATCACAAACTTAAATTAATCTACTATATTTATTTTCGTAACAAGTTTATAAATCTTAATCTAATACCTTAAAAGATATTTCTGCATAATCTTCATAGTTAGTATTTTTATAATAACTTTTAGATAATACTAAAATCTTATACTTTCCTTTAATAAAAGGTATAAAGCTATAGTAATTTTTCTTACTATATGATTGAACTTTATTCCAGTTACCATGTTCCATTAAATAAAATTCATAGCAGACATCTTTTCCACCTGTACTCTTTACTTCAAATGATAATTCATGATTAATTTTAACCTTCTTTTTATTTATAATTATTTCTGTATTTATAACAGGTGATGCTTCATTTATATATAAACTAACTTCTTTTTTAGAATCATATTCATCTATACATTTTATATTTTTAGCATACACTTCTATTGTGTATTTTCCTGAAGTTTTAGGAACAAATCTTAATTTTTTATTTTTAATAAATTCAGTTTCTTCAACTAAATGTCCATTAATTTTAGTTACATATTTAACCAAGACACTTTTTGTATTTTGAATTATTGATTCAAATTCTATGGTATCTCCAACTACATAATTATTTTTTAAAGGTAACATTATATAATCGATTTCTCCTGGTATATACTCATTTGCTTTTAAGTAAACAAAAGTATGTGCATCAAATTCTTTATCAGAATATCTGTCCTTAATAATAATCTCTATCTCATAATCTCCTTTTTCCTCAGGAGTAAAATTAATCCAATTTTTATTGTTATTATTTATTTTTTCCACCTTTATTTTATTTCTATACACTACAAATGAATAATTTAATCTAGTTCCACCTTCTGCATTAACCATTATATTAACAGGTTGTTTAATCAAAACATTTTTTTCTTTATCTATAACAACATCAACTATTTTTACTGGCTTATTACCTCTTTTTTCTATTTCAAATTCAATTTCTTCGCAAGCTTCATATTCACATTCAGACGATGCATCTTTGGCAAAAACTGATATACTATATCTTCCTGATTCTCTAGGTTGCCATATATATTCAGAATTTCTTATAAATCCAGTATCCTCTTCATATGAACCTTTTACTTTATATCTATATAGAATATTAATTCCACCCTCTACTTCTGCTTTGAATTTTATATCAGTTTCTATAATTTGAGGTGAACTTAAATCTGCTGCAAACCCTTTAATTAATATATCCTTATATGGTTTTATATTATATAAAAGAACTGCTCTATCATCATATTCTTTATTTGAAAATATATCTTTTGCACATGCTAAAAGTCTATAACTTCCATGAGTATGTTCTTTGTAATTCAAATAATTTTTAGTAGAATAATCTTGCATGCAGATTGCTTTTCCATCTTTTGAAATCTTATAAAATTTATATAAAATTGTTCTGTTACTTTCATTTTTGGTTTCTAATGTAAATTTAAGATCTTGCCCAACTATTAATTCAGTATTATGACATATAAAATTAGTTATTTCAACATCTTCAATATCATCTACATTTATTTTGACAGTAGTATAATCATCAAAATTTTCATCAGAAGTAGCTCTTTTACATTCTATTAAAAATTCTTTTTTGCCTGCATTATTTGCAGTATATAATAATGTATTATCTGTTGTATAGTCTATAATAGGTTCCCATCCTTGCTCTCCCTTTACATAAAATCTGTAAAGTAACTCTTCTTCCACTGCTTTTACCTCTATAGAACACTTTTCTCCAACATTTAAACTAGTTTTATCAACCTTTACCTCATCTATAAGCCTTACTAAATCTTTGTTACTAATTAAATAATCTTCTTTAGCTACATAGTCGAATGATTTTTTTCCTTCCTTATCTCTTGCTTGAACCATAACCGTATATTCCCCTTCATAAACTGGCTTCCAACAGCAATTATCTTTTTCTGAATAATCTTGTATAGTTGTCCATATACCATTTAAACCAATAATAAATTTATATTCTATGTCATCCTTAGGGTTATTAACCTGACTTTTTATATTTATTTCCGTTCCTCTTGTTTGCGGTTTTTCTTTATTAAATATGAGTTCTATATTCTTTAACTGAAGCTCTTGCATCCTTCTCAAAACCCCTCTCTATATTACTCCTTAATTATATTATACAATTATTCCATTTTTTGTAAATAACTTCAGCTAATTTTTATTTAAATTATATCATATTTATATAATTCTTATCATATACTGAAAAAAAAATAGAGGTATTCTCCTCTATATATTTTTATTAACTAATTCAATTAGTTTTATTAAGTTTTTTTCTAATCTTAAATTATCCTCATTAGTCCTTTTTTTAGGATTGGAAGTTTTACCTCCACCTCTCCTAATTTTTTGGGATAAATGTCTTTCTTCTAATAATCGATCTATATTGCTTTCATCATAAATAAAACCTTTTGGATTTATTACTCTTGCTTTCTTAGGCAAACATATAGCTGCTACCCCATAATCTTGAGATATAACTATATCATTAGCTTTAGTTTCATTAATTACAAACATATCCACACTTTGAAAACCACTATCCACAATTTTAACTTCTGAGTAATTACTTTGTATAAAATGATTTATATCGCAATAAATTATTACTGGTATATCTCTATCTTTAGCCACTTTTTCAATAATGGAGATACCTGGGCAGGCATCTCCATCAATTATAATTTTCATAAATTAAAGTCTCTTCTCTAATTCATCTTTCATATCTTCATATCCTGGTTTTCCAAGAAGCGCAAACATATTCTTCTTGTATGCTTCAACTCCTGGTTGATCGAATGGATTTATTCCTAAAAGATATCCACTTAATCCACAAGCTTTTTCAAAGAAATATACCATATGACCAAAATAGTAAGGTGAAAGTTCTGGTACATTTAATACCATGTTAGGTACTTCACCATCATTATGAGCTAATAAAGTTCCTTGGAATGCTTTATTATTTACAAAATCCATAGTTTTTCCAGCTAAGAAGTTTAATCCATCTAAGTCGCCTTCGCTAAATTCTATTGTAATTTCTTTTCTAGCTTTTTCGACATTAATAACTGTTTCAAAAAGATTTCTTCTACCATCTTGAATATATTGTCCCATAGAGTGAAGATCGGTGCTAAAGTCAACTGCTGCTGGGAATAATCCTTTTTTATCTTTTCCTTCAGATTCTCCATATAATTGTTTCCACCATTCATTGAAATAATGAATACATGGTTCATAATTAACTAATACTTCTATTTCTTTACCTTTATTATATAAAGCATTTCTTGTGACAGCATATTTATAACAATCATTTTCCTTAATTGAAGGATTTGAATATGTTTCTCTTGCATCTGCCGCACCTTGCATCATTTCATCTATATTTATTCCAGCTACAGCTATTGGTAATAAGCCTACTGGTGTTAACACTGTAAATCTTCCACCAACATCATCAGGAATTACAAATGTTTCATATCCTTCTGAATCAGCTAAGCTTTTTAATGCACCTCTAGCTTTATCTGTAGTTGCATATATTCTCTTTCTTGCTTCTTCTACACCATATTTCTTTTCTAAGTATGATTTAAATATTCTAAATGCAATAGCTGGTTCTGTAGTAGTACCTGATTTTGAAATTACATTTACACTAACATCTTTTCCTTCTATAGCTTCTAATAGTTCTGCCATATAAGTTGAACTTATGTTATTACCTGCATAAAATATCTTTGGCACTTTTCTCTTATCGTCATCTAAAACGTTATGGAAATTACTTGTTAACATTTCTATTGCAGCTCTAGCTCCAAGATAAGATCCACCTATTCCTATAACTATTAATACATCTGAATCAGATTGTATTTTTTCTGCTGATTTCTTAATTCTAGCAAATTCTTCTTTATCATAATCTACTGGCAGGTCTATCCAACCTAAAAAATCACTTCCTTGACCTGTTTTACTATGAAGTCTATCATGTGAATCTTTTACCATTCCTTCCATGTAATCTAGTTCATAGTTTTTTACGAATCCTTGTGTTTTACTTAAATCTAATGTTAATCCTTTTTTCACAACCATACCTCCATATCTTAATTACGTAAATTTCACTTTTCAATTATATCACACTTTAATTAAACATTTCTTAAACATTTATGATATTATTCAAACTTTGGAATTTTATACTAAAGATAATAATTCTTAATTATTAAAGTAGACAGATCTATACAAATCTATCTACTTTATAATTAAAAATGTCTTTATTCTTTTACCTTATTATAATACTGTAATCTTATTATATGCATTTTCCCAATCATTAATGAATTGTTTTACACTTAATTCTGTTAATGGATGTTCTATAAGTTTATCCATTATGTCGCTTCCCACTGTTACTGATTGACATCCTCTTAAAGCAACTTCATTAACTTGTTGAACATTTTTAAAAGATGCTGCTAAAACTTTAGTATTTAAACTATTAAATTCTAACAATTTAATTATTTCTCCAACAACTTCTACTCCATTTCCGCTAATATTATCTATTCTATTAACATATGGTGCAACAAAGTGAGCTCCTGCTTTTGCTGCTATCAAAGCTTGTTGTGGTGTAAATATTGCAGTAGCTGTTATCTTATATCCAGCTTTATTTAATATTTTTATAGCCTTTATTCCATCTGGAGTTACAGGTATTTTAATATATATATTTCCTCCAACTTGCTCTGCTATATACTTAGCTTCTTCAATCATGTCTTCAGCTTTTAATGATAAAACTTGTGCATGTAACATGCTATCATTACCTATAATTTCTCTAATATTTTTTAATATTTTTATAAAATCTTCTTTTTCTTTACTTATTATAGATGGATTTGTTGTAACACCTTCCATAGGATAAAATTCATACGCCCTTTTTATTTCTTGTAAGTTTGCAGTATCTAATACATATATCATTTTTTCCTCACATCCCTATTAATATTCTTAAAATTTATTTTTATAGCATTAAAAGTCCCTGATAATATTAGGAACTTTTAATGTTTATATTTATTTAAAATTTATGAGAGAGTACTAAATTGATTTAAAATACATTTTTTTATTTTTACTAAATAAAATTAACCTCTAGTTTTTCCGCCAGCTACATTATAAGTTACTCCATGGATGTAACTTCCTCTTTCTGATCCTAAGTAACAAACTAAGTCAGCGACTTCTGATAATTTTCCTGATCTTCCAAGTGGAGTAGTTGATGTTTTGCTATATCCAGCTCTTAAATCTTCAACTGTAATTCCTCTAGTATAAGATAATGCTGTTTCATATTCTATAGTTCTTAATCCTGTAGCTTCTAATATTCCTGGTGCTACACCTACAACTCTAACGCCTTGCTTTCCTAATTCTTTAGACCAAGATCTTGTAAATGAATTTACTGCATTTTTAGTTGCTGCATAAATACTTTGACCTTCTGATCCTTCTAATCCACTTTCTGAAGACATATTTACTATTACTCCAGAACCTGTCTTTACCATTTCTCTAGCAACTGCTTGTGCACAGAAAAATACACCTTTTATATTAACATTAACTATTTTATCAAAAACAGCTTCATCTAATTCGTACTTACTATTTTCTTCTTTTGGATCTACTAATAATCTAGGTATATTTATACCTGCATTATTTACTAAAATATCTATTTTACCGAATGCTTCTTTAGTTTTTGAAACCATTTCTTTAACGCTATCATAATTTGTTACATCTGTATTTACATATACCATTTTTCCACTTGTTTCATTCATATCTAATTGTGGTGCATTAGGATTCATATCACATACAACAACATTTGAACCATTATTTAAAAATTCTTGTGCTACTGCCTTTCCTATTCCTGATGCTCCACCTGTAACTATTACTGTTTTTCCTTCTAAATTTAACCATGACTTTGTCATTTTTTATCCCTCCATCATTAAATTAACTCATTAATTTATATGAACATCGTTTCTCTACATCTGATAAATAAAATAGGTTTGATTGTTTTTACTTATTTCCGATATAAGCACATTCATAATCAAAGCTATTTCAAATTCAAAGAACAATTAATTCCATAAATTATTTAATTATTTATATATAAGTTTGAAAATACTTTAAAACTCTTCATCAAATTGACTTATTGTATAAATTGACTTATAATTTTCTTAAATATTATTTTTTAACTATTTAAAATTAATTTCTTATTATTTTTAAAATTGTACCAACGGCAATTGGTGCAATTTCTTTTTTTTCTAGATATAAAGTTCCACCTACTTGTGCTTCTTCTTCTCCTAGAAAATTATATGTTATATGTCCCAATTCTTTTAAATTTTTATTTACTAATTCACCTACTGCTTTTATTTCATAATTTACATCATTTATGCAAAGTATATCATTAGGCATTATCTCTTCTAATAAATTATTTTCATTGTGAATAAAGCAATAATCAATTAATTCTTGAGGAGCATTGTCCTTAAAAGTTATGAACATATTTGCTGCAAAAAATTCTTCAGCATTTTCACCAATTTTTTCTATTTTAGTGCTATAAATCGTCTTCATAAAATTGTTCCCTTCTTTAACAATTAGATTCTTTAATTAATACAATTTAGCTGTATAGTCCAAAACTTACAAGCCAAGCTACTACAACTGTTGGAGCTCCTGTTAAGAATCTTGAGTATAAAACTGATGGGACACCGACTTGTACAGTGTCTGGTTCTGCTTCAGCTAATCCTAAACCTACTGGTATAAAGTCTGCTGCTGCTTGTGCATTGATAGCAAATAATGCTGGTAATGCTAAGTGTGGTGGTATAGTTCCTTTACCAATTTCAGTACCTATTAAAACACCAACTATTTGTGCTATAACTGCACCAGGTCCTAAGAATGGTGAAAGTAATGGGAATGAGCATATAAGTGCTAATACAACTAAACCGCCTACATTTCCTATTAATGGTGTAAGTAAATTTGCAATAAAGCTCCCTACTCCTGATTCATTTATAATACCTATCATTACTGCAACGAAAGCCATGAATGGTAATATTGTGTGAATTACTGTGTCAATAGTATCTCTTCCTGCTTGGAATAATGTACTACTAAAGTTTCCTATTGCTATACCAATCTTTCCAACAAGCCCCCCTGTTTGTTGACTAATCTTTTTACTAGTATCGTAACTCATTAAGTCTTCCTCCTTTAAATCGTATTCTTTATATCTTAGAAAATAAACCTATTCTATTACTTCTACATTTGCTGGTTTTACTGCTGAAACATAAATATCTTCTTTTATAAACATTGCTAAAGGTCCACTTCTACCTGTTTTCATAATATTAACTGTTGGTATCTTCTTTTGAGGATAGATTCCACATCTTAATGTTCCACCACAATTTATTATTACACAAGCAATTTCATCATCTTTAACTCCTGTTGTAAATCCATCTATTAATTCACATCCTGTTAATTCTGCTATTGTAACTGCTGTTTCTGGTTGAGCTCCTCCAGTAATATATACTACCTTGTTTCTTTTTTCTGTAGGTTCTATTAATAATGGGCCACCCCATCCGCCTGATCCTTTGTTTATCTTAACTTTTTTGTATCCCATAATTGCCAACTCCTTAATCTTTTATTTTTTTATTTATCTTATTTAACTTTAATTTTTATTCAATTAATTTTTTTATTTAATAATTATCCTAATTTAACTTCTGTGTTTAATTTAACACCTTGTTGTTTTTCTACATATGAAGTTGTGAAATCTGTTATCCAACCTCTAAAGAAGTTTGTTATTATACCTACTAATAAATATCTAACTGCTAGATCTGTAGTTGAAAAACCTAATGTAGTAATACCTGCTGCTATTCCTAAGAATACAAATAATTCACCTGGATTTATATGTGGAAATAATCCATTCATTGTGTGACAAGAGAAACTTGCTGCCGCATAATAACTTGGTTTGTATTTTTCAGGCATAAATTTTCCTAATGATAATGTCATTGGATTCGCAAATACGAATGTTCCTATAACCGGTAATAATAAGTATCTAGTTATTGGGTTTTTAGCACATTTCATAGCTAATTTTTCTACTTTCTCATCCCCAATAAATTTTATAATTGCATTCATTGTAACTAGTAGTGCTATTAGTAGTGGTATTATACCTGTTACAAAGTCCATAAATTGATTACCACCTGCTCTAAATAGATTCATGAATGAATCTGCACCTCTAGCTAATAATTCTAACATTTGTGTCATAAGAAAACCTCCTCATTATATATTACAATTCTTAAACAACCACTTCTAAGTCTGCTTCTTTTTTACTTCCCTCCTCATGTCTAAACTTTTTGTAGTTTTTAACAGCATCTAAGATTGCTCTTTTAAGTGGTTTGTTAAATTCTTTTAAATCGTTTTCCTCAATACTATCTATGTACATATTTTCAAGACCTTTAAATTGTTTAACTCTTGCTGCTACTGTTACTCCCTGCATTTTTCTAGATTCTAAAATTAATCCATCATCTTGAATTCTTATAAGAACTATAGTGCCTGAGTTAATCATTCCTTTTTTTCTTCCTATCGCTACTTTTCCTAATCTTCTTAATTCTATATAATTTTTATTGAAATCCTTGATTTGTATTAATCCAAAGATAAAATTAAGTATCCAAACAGCAATTCCTATAATTATTAAAAATACAACCGAATTCATAATTTATCTCCTTCCTAAAACTTCTTTAAACTCTTTATAATTTTTACTTTTTATTAGCTTTTGAACTATCTTCTTATCACTTGATAAGTCTATAATTTCTTGATATGTTTTTACTATAATATCTTGACTATTTTGGCTTTCTGAAGGTATTACAAGTAATATTATGAGTCCTACTTCCTTACCATCAACCACAAGTAATTTATCTAGTATTCCATATGAAACTATTACACTATTTACCTTTTCATCCACTGCATGTGGCAATGCTATATTTCCACCAAATGCTGTTCCTGCTTTCTTTTCTCTTGCTATAACTCTTTTCTTATATTCATTTGATACAATATTTGATTTTATTAAGCTATCCAACATATCTTCTAAATTGTCCATGAAATTGTTTTTGTTTAAGTAAAATACTAATTTTTTATCCAACATTCCATTTAAAATATATTGTTCTGTATCATTTCTTTTCTCATTAGTCTTATTTAAAAATATTTGACTTTCTATTTCTCCTTTTAATTGACATTCATCAAAAATCGAAGTGATTTTTACTATTTGTGTTTCAGTATTTATATCTAAATCTACAAGGGTAAATATCATATCATAATTACTTGCTATTTCTTCTGTAAAATCTAAATCTGAAAATGATTTAAAATTAATTTCTTCTCCAAGTATTTTCTTTAACTTTATAATTAGTAACTTTGCTGTTCCTAAGCCTGTCCCGCAAACAATTGCTGCATTTTCTATTTGAATAAAAGATTTGCCTGCTTTTTCAACATAAGTTCCAAAATGTAATGCTAAGTATCCAATTTCATCATCTTCTACTTGTACCTCATACTTATCTTCAATTACTGAAGCAGCTATTTTAGCAACTTCATAAGGCAATTTGTACTTTTCTTTTATTTCTTTTAACATAGGATTTTTATATTTTATATTTAGTACTATTCTATTTAGTGCATAATATAAATGATATTCTAATCCTTGTATTAATTGTTCATCTTCTTCTAAGCTTAATCCAGTAAATTCAAAAACCTTGTCAAAAATTTGTTTTCTTAATAAAGTTATATTTTCACCTATTGTTAAATTTCTTAATACTTCATGATACAAAGGTGCATTTCTTCCAAGTAAAGGCATTACTATAAAAATTATTTCTAAATCATCAATTTTTTCATCTTTTAATGTTTCAATTGTACTTTTTATAGTTTTTCCTATTTCATACTCTTCTGATTCCTTTATTATTTTATATTGTGATTGTAGTGAAGTTATATTTTTATTATTCTCCAATCTCATTAACATTACTGCTATATATCTTATTAAGTTATTTATTAAAGCTTCAGTTACACTAAATCTATTTTCTTTTAGATTTATTACTATTTGTTCTTGAAGTTTAATAATCTCTTTTTTAGTAAGAATATTATTGCTTTCTAATAAAATTATTGAATCATTGTATGTTTTACATAAATGTTCAAGTATAATTAATCTTAAATTAATTTCATCGCCTTCAATTTTTATTCCTGAATTTGTTTTTCTCTTTAATATTAATCCATACTCATCTAACTTCTGATCTACTTTTTTTAAATCTTTAACTAAAGTAGTTCTTCCTACATTCATTTCTTCTGCTAAATCATCAATTGTCACAATCTCATTAAGTCCTACTAACCTGTTTATTAAATAATCAATTCTTTCTTCTGGATTATTTAATTGACAAAATTTTTGTTTTTGTCTTCTATTTAACTCTAGCAATTGCTTAAATTTTTCATCATCTTTCACATTTAGCTTATACTGGGAATTATTAGTCTTTACTATTTCCACAACATCCTTAGGTATTTCTTCCTGTAATTGCTTTAAGTAAGTTCTAATACTTCTAGTACTAACACCAAGTTCATCCGAAAAATCTTTTAAAGCTTTTCCTTTGCTATCAGCTAACATTTCAAGTATGGTAAATAACTTTCTTTCTAATGATTGTGTAATCATTTTCAACCCCTCATTCCATCTTACAATTATATAATAGTACATTAATGTAATTTATTTAATATTCACTTTTTCATCACAGTTTGGAAAAAATGTATACTAATAAAAAAAAAACTTAGATAAATGTGTTATAAAACTAATTCTGCAAACCATTTCATGTTTATTATAACATATTTGTATACATTTATACTTATTTATACACATTTATACACGTTTCATAAATTTTCTCACATTAAATAGTCTTTTTTTTACTTAAATTAAAAAAGAAGAATTTATACAAAGTATAAATTCTTCTGTGATAAGATGTTAGATCATTCTATTAAATTTAATATTATAGCTCAATTACTCTTTAAAAATTTAACAGCGTGAATTATTTCTATTTAAACATTTCATAATATCTTGTATAGCTTTTTCATATCCTTCTCTAAAACCAGCTTTACATCCTTCTTGGAAACCTTTTTCACGGCCATCTTTAAATCCTTTCTTATATCCTTTTTTACAGCCATCTCTGAATCCTTCTTCATATCCTTTTTCACGGCCATCTCTGAATCCTTCTTCATATCCTTTTTCACGGCCATCTTCATATCCTTCTTCATATCCTTTTTCACGGCCATCTTTAAATCCTTTCTTATATCCTTTTTCGCAGCCATCTTTGAATCCATCTTTATATCCTTTTTCACAACCTGCTTTAAATCCTTTTTTATAACATTTTTCACATACTGAATTATTATCAGTTCCTGTTGTGTCTGAGCAATTCATTTCATTATAATCTGCTTCTTCACAATCACTAACTTCATCAAATTTACAAACTAATTCATCTTCATTACAATAATAATCGTTCATCTGTTTATCTCCTTTTGTAAATAATTATAGTATATAGTATGTTAAAATTAGCGTATTGGTTAATTTTAATTAGATAAAATTTAAATATAATTTTGTATTCTTTAAAAGTACTCATCATACCCTTAAAACACGGTATTCTAGAAGTTATCCTCAAATTTAAGATTTTTATAATTTCCTAAAGAAAAAAATAGTTATCATTTTGTATAATTAAATACACAAAAATCTAACTATTTTTTAATGCTTGTATTCTACATTTTATAAATAATATTAATTATAAGTTAAATTAATATTATTTATAATCTACTAGCTTACTTTAAATCTCTTTTTATATGTCTTGGTTTATAAGTATAATCAACTAATACTCTGTTTATTTCATATTGATTGTCACCTTTATGTGCTTGTCCCTTTTTAACGGTAAATGCCATACTATATCCTGCTTCTTTAACAGCTTTTAAAGTCTCATCGTTATAACTACCAGAAGGATATGCAATAAAGTTAATATTTTTACCTGTTATATTTTCAAGCTTAGTTTTAGATTCTTTAACTTCTTTTAATTGTTCATCATAATTTAAAGTTGAAAGCTCTCTATGAGTAAGTGTATGACCTTCAATATCAATCCCATAATCACTCATCTCTTTTACCTGTGAAGGTAATAAATATACATCACCATCTAAATAATTACCTATTATAAACATAGTTGCATTCATTGAGAATTCTTTAAGAATAGGAAATGCATTTGTATAATTATCTTTATATCCATCATCTAATGTTATAACTACACTTTTCTTAGGAATTTTCGCTCCATTATATAGGTAATCATATAACTCATGTAATGTTATAGTTGTATAACCTGCATCTTTTATTGCTTGAAGATGCGTTCTAAATAAATCTTTAGATACAACTAATGGATCTTTCTTAAATTCATCTCCAATAGAATGATATCCTAAAACAGTAACCCCCATATCCTCACTTGTAACATCTATACCTTCAAATGGATTTTTAATATCTTTATTTTCTAATACATCTGAATTTTCAGTTTCTAATGCTGGAGTAACTTTTCCTTTAGTATTATTTTTAATTTGAAATGTAAATAAAGAAACAATTAATAATAATATTACTACTAATAATCCTTTCAAAATTGTATTTTTTTTATTCTTCAAAACTTGCCTCCTAAAAATATAAAGTTAAACTATACCTTTTGGTAATTAAAATATCTTTTTTATATTGACTTCTCTAAATAACCTCTAAGATACTAGCTCTTTTAATTCATCAACATAGTCATTAGATTATTTAAGTTAAAAATTTTATTTGTTTCAAATATTTCTGCTAATGCTTCTAAATTTTCTTCTGAATGTTCAATATCTTTAGAGTACATATGCATTATATCTATCTGATCATCTTTATTAAATTTATATCCATTATCACACCATCGTACAACATCTAATTCTTTAATAATTAGATAGCTAATAAGTGCAAGTTTTACTTTCGCAATTACATCGTAGTCATAGATAGATTTCATAAAATATCTAAATATAAAATATACCATTAAATGTTCATATTCATACATTTTGTTTACATAATATTTATCAAATTCATCATGTTTATCCACATAAAACGTAACATTATGTTCTTCATCATAAAAATATTCTGTAGTATATTTTAAAACTTTAGGCCATTCTTCATTTATATGATCAATATCTTGATATACTTTTAAACACTTAAAAATGTTTTTATATTTTTCTATATTTTTTACTTTGTAATTATCTAATTGATCTATTAATTTTTTTATAAATTTATCATCTGAATACTTATTTCTAATACTTGTTATTTCAGATATTTTATTTGCATCTATTTTATCTTGAATTTCTTTTGCAAAATTAAGAATTATCGCCATTCTTTTATTTAATTCAATAGATCTATCCTGTAACATATCTATGAACATTTTTCTTGAGCTAATTATTTGAATAAACATATCATAACTAATATCATTATATGTACATACCATTTCATCATTTTCTTCTAATTCAAATTCAACTTTTTTAGAATTATTTAAGATTATTCTAGCGGCTTCTGGACATGATAACGAAATCCCTATTTCTCGTGTACTTCCATATTCTTCAATAAATCTTGGATATTGTTTGCATGTATTGCATAATCTCTCTTTTCCAAGATTAATATATATATCACATTTCTTATCTTTATTTAAGAAAGAGCAATTATCTCCTTTTAATACAAAAATATTTTCTCCGTCTTCATCTGTAACTATTTCATTTTTCAATCTATCTCCAAATTTATCATTTACAGTTTTATAATACTCATATGTTTCATCATCTATCACAATTTCCCATCCTGCACAACATGTATCTTCACACTCTGATGCAATACATTTAAAGTCCTCATAATAATCTGGTACTCTTATCCTCATTTTTCTACCTCTTATTTTTATATTAATAAAATTTACTATATAATTCTATCATAACTTCACAAAATTCCCAAAATAAAAAAATTATAAAACCATCTCTTTTTAATTACAATACTTTACAAGCTCAAACTAGGAATAATAGTATGTTGTATAATTATTTTTTATTCTTTAGATGTACTCATCATACCTCCAAAATACAATATTTTATAAGTTATACACATATTTCAAATCAATATAACTTCCTAAAGAATAAAAAACATTTCAACAAACCTACTTAATTTAGATTTTGTTGAAATGCTTATTAAGTTATTTAATATTATTCAAATTCTATAGTTGCAGGTGGTTTTCCTGTACAATCATACATTACACGGTTAACACCTTTTACTTCATTTACAATTCTAGTTGTTACTTTTCCAAGTACTTCCCATGGAAGATCTGCACTTTCAGCTGTCATAAAATCACTTGTAGTTACAGCACGAAGTGCAATTGCATAATCATAAGTTCTTTCATCTCCCATAACGCCTACTGAACGCATATTAGTAAGAGCTGCAAAATATTGACCAATTTCTTTATCAATACCTGCCTTTGCAATTTCTTCACGATAGATTGCATCTGCATCTTGAACTATTTTAACTTTTTCAGCTGTTACCTCTCCAATAATACGTATTCCAAGACCTGGGCCTGGAAAAGGTTGTCTGAACACTAATTTTTTAGGTATTCCAAGTTCTAATCCAGCCTTACGAACTTCATCTTTAAATAACAATCTAAGAGGTTCTATTATTTCTTTAAAGTCAACATAATCAGGAAGTCCTCCAACATTATGGTGAGATTTTATAACTGCTGATTTTCCAAGACCACTTTCAATTACATCTGGATAAATAGTTCCTTGGACAAGGTAATCAACTACACCTATTTTTTTAGCTTCTTCTTCAAATACTCTTATAAATTCTTCACCAATAATTTTTCTCTTTTGTTCTGGTTCTTCTACTCCAGCTAACTTTTCATAAAATCTTTCTTGTGCATTTACACGAATGAAGTTTAAATCATACTGACCATTAGGTCCAAATATTTCTTCAACTTCATCGCCTTCATTTTTACGAAGTAACCCATGATCAACAAATACACATGTTAGTTGCTTTCCAACAGCCTTTGAAAGCATTACTGCTGCTACTGATGAATCAACTCCACCTGATAATGCACATAATACTTTACCATTTCCAACTTTTTCACGAATTTCTTCAATTGTCTTCTCAACAAATGAATCCATTTTCCAATCTCCAGTACATCCACAAATATTATATACAAAATTTGAAAGCATCTTTGTACCTTCTTTTGTATGCATAACTTCTGGATGGAATTGAACTGCATATAAATTCTTATCTTCACATTCCATAGCAGCAACAGGACAAACAGGAGTATTACCTATTACTTTAAATCCTTCTGGTGCTTTTTCTATGTAATCAGTATGACTCATCCAACAAATTGTTGAAGGTGATACTCCTTCAAAAAGCTTAGATTCTACCTTTACATCAACTTTTGTTTTTCCATATTCACTTACAGGTGCAGTTGCCACTTTTCCTCCAAGCATATGAGACATAAGTTGAGAACCGTAACATATACCAAAAATAGGTACTCCTATTTCAAATATAGCTTTATCACATAAAGGAGAATTTTCACCATATACGCTGTTTGGTCCACCTGTAAAAATAATTCCCTTAGGATTCATTTCTTTTATCTTATCAACACTTAAATTATAAGGATGAACTTCACAATATACATTACACTCTCTCACTCTTCTAGCAATTAATTGATTATATTGTCCACCAAAATCTATAACTAAAACTAAATCTCTCTTCATCATTTCCTCCTAAATTGTTCTTTATAAATTTAATTATCTAACAACTAAGAACATTACTCAATAAAAATTAATAATTATATATATTTTTTATTGTCCTACACTATAATTTGGAGCTTCCTTAGTTATATTTATGTCATGTGGATGACTTTCTCTATATCCTGATGCTGTTTGAACAACAAATCTAGCAGTTTCATATAAAGTATCTAAATCCTTTGAACCTAAATATCCCATTCCTGATTTTATTCCACCTATTAATTGGAATATTGTATCTGAAACATATCCTTTATACGCTACTCTACCTTCAACACCTTCTGGTACTAACTTTTTGTTTCCATCTTGGAAATATCTATCTTTTGATCCACAAGCCATAGCTGCTAATGAACCCATTCCTCTATATACTTTATAACTTCTTCCTTGATATATTTCCATTTCTCCTGGTGCTTCTTCACAACCTGCAAATAATGATCCCATCATTGCTACAGATGCACCTGCTGATAAAGCTTTTACTATATCCCCAGAGTACTTTAATCCACCATCAGCAATTACTGGAATTCCATATTTTTTACCAACTTCTGCACAGTCCATAACAGCAGTTAATTGAGGTACTCCAACGCCAGCAACTACTCTTGTAGTACATATAGATCCAGGGCCTATACCTACTTTAACACAATCTGCTCCAGCTTTTATTAAATCTTCTGTTGCTTCTGCTGTAGCAACATTTCCAGCTATAACTTGTAATTCTGGATGCTTATTTTTTATTTGTTTAACAGCTTCCATAACTCCTCTTGAATGACCATGAGCAGTATCTACTGTAATAACATCTACTTTAGCTTTTACTAATGCATCAACTCTATCCATCATGTCTGCTGTAACACCAACAGTAGCTCCACATAATAATCTACCATTTTGATCTTTTGCAGCATTAGGGAATTGTTTAGCTTTATCAATATCTTTAATTGTTATTAATCCCTTTAAATTTCCTTCTGAATCAACTAAAGGTAATTTCTCTATTTTATGTTTCTTTAAAATTTCCTTTGCTTCATTAATAGAAGTATTCTCTGGAGCTGTAATTAAGTTTTCTTTTGTCATAACTTCAGATATTTTTTTAGTAAAATCAGTTTCAAAAGTCACATCTCTATTTGTAAGTATACCCACTAATTTACCATTTTCAGTTATAGGTACTCCAGATATTCTATATTGAGCCATTAAGTTTTCAGCATCTTGAAGTGTATTTTCTTTTGATAAAAATATTGGATCAGTTATGATTCCATTTTCTTGTCTTTTTACCTTATCTACTTCTTTTGCTTGCTCATCTATGCTCATGTTTTTATGGATAATTCCGATTCCACCTTCTCTTGCCATGGCAATAGCCATTTTAGATTCTGTTACTGTATCCATTGCAGCACTCATTAAAGGTATATTTAAAGATATTTTCTTAGTTAATTTTGTCTTTACACTTACCTCTCTAGGTAATATTTCTGATTTATTAGGTACTAATAATACATCATCAAATGTATAAGCTGTTTTTATTATTGTAGCCATAATTATGCCCCCTTGATTTTTATATTTCATATTTTTTGTTTTATGAATTTTTTCTTGCATTTTTTTCATATTTTTATGTATAAAAAAAAACGCATCAACCCCGTAAGTGAAGTTAATACGTTAATATATTTTAAATATACTAATATATTAATATCACTCATAGTCAGAAATTTAAGGTTTCCGGTAGATACTCCTTGCCATATCCAAGGTATATACGAGTTTTAAAATATTTTCTTTGTTTGATTAAAAATATTATAATGTATGCTATGCCCAAAGTCAATGAAATTGAAATTAAAATTGCAAAAATAGAAAAATTATTTTATTTAACCGATTTCATTAATTAATTGTAGATAAATCTAATATTTCACTATCCGTTTTTAATTTAAATTCTTTTCCATTTAACACATCATAACAATTTTGAATTGTTGTAGTTAAATCCAAATTATTAAATTCAACACCTTCTAAATATTTACTTACACTTTTATCTTCTTTAATATTAGATATATTTTTAGTTTTTTCATAATTGGACGAATGTGTTAAATTATATGATTCTACTGCCATTACAACTTTTCTACATTGATCTAAGACCTTAGTTTTTTTAGCTTCATTTATATATCCATTTACTTTAGGTAAAATAGCAGTTGCTAAGATTGTTATAATAGCCATTACTGCTATAAGTTCCAATAAAGTAAATCCCTTATTCTTCTTATACTTATAATTTAAACAAAATTTGTTTTTCATAATATTATCCTCCAATAATTTATATAATAAAAATATCATTATTTAAATTATTGCTATGTTAAAGAATTTATATACAAATATTATGAATATACATTTAAACTGCTTATTTTATAAAAAAATAAAGTATTGGCTCATCCTTTTAAAGATTAAAATTTTTTAATTTTCTATACACAAAAGAGACTACCAATTAGGTAGTCTCTTTTTATTACATTAATACATGCCGTCCATTCCCATTCCTGGTGCTGGCATTACTGGTTCTTTTTGAGGAATATCAGCAACTGCAGCTTCTGTTGTTAAGAATGTTGCTGATACTGATGCTGCATTTTGTAAAGCTGATCTTGTAACCTTAGTTGGGTCAACAATACCAGTCTTTATCATATTTACATATTTTCCATATAGAGCATCATATCCAGTTCCTACTTCACTATTTTTAACTTTTTCTATAATAACAGATCCTTCAACTCCAGCATTACTAGCTATTTGTCTTAATGGTTCTTCTAATGATTTTACAATTATTTTTATACCAAGTTCTGTATCTTGAACATCAGATGTTAATTTTTCAACTTCTTTTATTACATTAATATATGCAGTTCCACCACCTGGTACTATTCCTTCTTCAACTGCAGCTTTTGTAGCAGCTAAAGCATCTTCTATTCTAAGCTTTCTTTCTTTTAATTCTGTTTCAGTTGCAGCACCGACTTTAATTACAGCAACGCCACCAGCAAGCTTAGCTAATCTTTCTTGTAATTTTTCTTTATCAAATTCAGAAGAAGTTTCTTCTATTTGAGCTTTTATTTGTGATATTCTATCTTTTATGTTTTCAGGATTACCTTTACCATTAACAACAACAGTATTATCTTTACTTACTTTAACACTCTCTGCTTGACCAAGCATGTCAAGAGTAACTTCTTTTAAATCTCTTCCTAATTCTTCAGCAATTACTGTTCCACCTGTTAATATAGCTATATCTTGAAGCATTTCTTTTCTTCTATCACCAAAGCCTGGTGCTTTTACAGCTACACAAGTAAATGTTCCTCTTAATTTATTAACAACTAATGTTGCCATAGCTTCGCCTTCAATGTCTTCAGCTATAATCAATAATTTCTTACCACATTGAACTATTTGTTCTAATATAGGTAATATTTCTTGAATATTTGAAATCTTCTTATCAGTTATTAAAATATATGGATTATCTAATATAGCTTCCATCTTTTCTGTATCTGTAGACATATAAGGTGATACATACCCTCTATCAAATTGCATACCTTCAACTACATCTAATTCTGTTCCCATAGATTTAGATTCTTCTATTGTAATAACACCCTCATTACCTACTTTTTCCATAGCATCAGCTATTAACTTACCAATTTCTTCGTCTGCTGCTGAAATAGCTGCAACTCTTGCTATATCTTCTTTTCCTTCTACTGGTTTAGAAATCTTCTTAATTTCTTCTACTGCTGTTTCAACAGCCATTCTTATACCATTTCTAATTAGCATAGGATTAGCCCCTGCAGTAACATTCTTTAAGCCTTCTCTAATAATAGCTTGAGCTAATAGAGTTGCTGTTGTTGTACCATCTCCTGCAACATCATTGGTCTTTGTTGCTACTTCTTTAACTAGTTGAGCTCCCATATTTTCATATGGATCTTCCAATTCTATTTCTCTTGCAATAGAAACACCATCATTAGTTATTAATGGTGAACCAAATTTCTTGTCTAAAACAACGTTTCTTCCTTTTGGTCCTAATGTTACCTTAACTGTATCAGCAAGTTTATCAACTCCAACTTGCATAGATCTTCTTGCATCTTCTCCAAATTTCAACATCTTTGCCATTTATACCACTCTCCTATTCAACTATTGCTAATATATCATCTTGTTTTAATATCATATATTCTTCACCGTCTAATTTTACTTCAGTACCAGAATATTTAGAATATAAAACCTTATCTCCTACTTTAACTTCCATTTCTATTTTTGTACCATCAACAATACTTCCTGGACCTACTGCTACAACTTCTGCTTCTTGTGGTACTTCTTTAGCAGTTCCAGTTAAAACTATACCGCTCTTTGTCTTTTCTTCTGCTTCTAATCTCTTGATTACTACTCTATTTCCAAGTGGTTTTATTCTCATATAAGTCCCTCCTATATTTTAAATATTAAATATTTTTTAATTAACTATTAGCACTCGATAGCATTGAGTGCTAATACAATTATTATAATATCCTTTATGACCATATAATTCAAATATTTTTTATAATATTATATAGCTTTATAAGTTTAAAATTTGTAATTAAATATATATTGCTCCTATTTACGTATATTTTCTCTTATTTTCTTTTTTAATTTCAATAATATGTTTTTGTGTATTATTTCTATTTATGTATTTTATTGTTTGATTATATTTTTATTAATAAAACTAGCCTATTAATTAGTTTTTACTTCTAACAATTAATATATACATTAATATTTAAGGCATAGTTAGCTTAACGATAAATTAGGATATTAAATATATCAATGATTTTATTTAATATCCTAATTTTCTTATCACATTATTTCTTCTAAATCTTCTAATAGTTCTTTTCTATCTTTAGCTGCTTTTTTAAAATCATATTCTTTACTTAATTTATATGAAGTAAAATCTTTTTCTATGTTAGGATAATTAACACCTGGTATTGTTGAAAATCCCATAGAAAAATCTTTAAGCGATATCCCTGCTTCTTTAGTTACACAGTAATTCATAAATGCTTCAGAAGCCTTCTTATTCTTTCCATCCTTTATTTTAGCTATAGGACATATTGTCCATCCTGTATTTTCTGGAACAATAGATTCTACATTAAATCCTGAATTTCTAACTATAAGTTGTTGATTTATAAAGTTTACCGTTATTAAATATTCTCCCACTCCAACTTTTTTAGCTGGCGTAAATCCACTATCAGTAAATTGCCCTACATTATTTTTTAACTTCTTAAAAAATTCCAATGCATTATCTTTTCCCATAGTTTGTACTAAGTAAGATAAAAAAGTATATCCTGTTCCTGATGTCCTTGGATCAGCAAGTACTATCTCACCTTTAAATTTAGGATTTATTAGTTCCTCTATTGTTTTAGGTTTCTCCACATCTTTAAATTCTTTATTCCATCTTTCTTCATTTATAGCTATAGATAAAGCCTCAACGTATAATCCTATCCAATACCCATCACTATCCATATACTCTATAGGGATTTCACTTGAACTGTTTATAGTATATTTTTCTAGACAATCATTCATTTTTAATAGTTCAACAGCATCAGCTGTTCCCCCTAAAAATATATCTGCTTCTCCTAAAATTTCTTTATTATTAATCTTATCAGCTAGTTCTTCTGTTGGATATCTTAAAAATGTATAATTGCACCCAGTTTTTTCTTTAAATCCATCAAGTAAAACTTTAGCTTCATCTTCATTAAACGCAACATAAACTACCAAATTATCATTTTTAAGATTTGGTAGTTCCTTACTACTAGACATATTATTAGAGCATCCATTAAGAATACAAAGCATAAGTAAAATAAATATTAATAAAATACCCCTTCTTTTATTTAACATATTTTTACCTCCAATAAATATTACTGATTAAATAAGTTGTTACATATATTATTCAAATCTCCCTCCATATAGAAGGAATTTACTATTTCATCACCATAATCTCTAACAATTACATAATCATTCTCATAAATATCAAGACTTATTACATCATAACTATTTATATCATCTTCTATTTTATTATCATAAAATTCCTCAGATTCTTCTCTGTAAATTCTAATATGATAATTCAAATCGCCCTTATTAGCTACAGCCCATTCTAATTTTTTATTATCTGTAATTCTTTTTAAATTCATAACTTCATCTTTTATTAAAATTTTATCATTACTACCACACTTTTTAGTATTATTATAAATATCTACAATGGTTATTTTATTCTTATCATTTATAAGTTCTGATAATACTGATGGTGTACAGAAAATATCATTAATGTAATTTTTAATTCTATTTATATATGCAGAACTTTCATTACCGCCATAATAAATATCATCTATTCTAAGAGTATTATTTAAATATAATGTACCTTTTTCACCATCCAAATAATATATAGTACCTGTTATTTCATTAAAAGAATTTTCTATTTTTGAATTATAAAAATTATTACTTTTAGGCATAGATTCAACTATGTTCCAAAACTCTTTTATTTCATCATTAGAATTTATAACTAGCTTACCCCATCTTTTACTATATAGTTCTACTTTAACAGGTATTGAATGACTTGAATGCTGCATAACCTGTTCTTTATCATCTAAAATAATTAAATTGTTATAAATGCTACTTTTTAAATATACATATATACTAGCTAACAATATAACTAGTATAACAAATAGATTTATAACTATCTTGTAGTTAAAGTTTATCATAAATTTGTTTCACCCTACTTTGTATAATTTTAAATTGCATGTTTGAAACTTAATTTTACAGTAGTTCCATTTAAGCTACTTATTTCAATTTTTCCAGATTGCTTTTCCATAAATTCTTTACATATTGATAATCCTAGTCCACTTCCACCATATTTTTTTTGTAATGCTTTATGTGCTGTATAAAAATTTTCAAATACGTTTTTTAAATCTTCTTTTGGTATACCTTGTCCATTGTCAAGAATATATATTATTACATAAGATTCATTATATTCCATATATATATTTATCTCAGTACATTCACTATATTTAATTGCATTATCTAATAAATTAAGTATAACTTGTTCTGTTTTTTCTTTATCTGCATAAACATTTTTGCTAACTAAATTCATATTAAGTTTAATCCCAAATTTACTCATTCTAGGATTTAACATTATTGCAGCACTTTCAACCACAGATTTTATATCAACATTTTCATTTTTTATTTCTATTTCATTTTTATTAAGTCTTGATAAATCAAGAAGTTGTTCAACAAGTTTTAATAATCTATTACTACTTTGTACTATATATTTTACACATTGTTCAATATCTTTTTTTTCTTTTACTCTTAGTAACAAATCTGAATATCCTAGAATTGCTGCTAATGGAGTTTTAAATTCATGAGTGACATTATCCAAAAACCTCTTTTGAGTGTCTTTTTCTTCTTTTAAATTTTCAATCATTATTTCTATATTATTAGACATTATATTAAAAGAATTAGACAAATCTTCTATCTCGTCTTTACTATTTATACTAATTTTCTTAGAAAAGTCTCCAAATGATACTTTCCTTGCAATATTTTTCAGACTAACTATTGGTCTAACTATTCTATTAGAAAATGAATTACTCATTATACTAGAAAATATTATTGCTACTATAGCAAATAAAACCATACTAAGAATCGTATTAGTTATAATTGTATTTTCATTATCAAGATCATATACATATCTTATACACCCTATAGTACCATCTGAATAATAAATCGGGCTTGAAAAGAGTATGTAAGAAGATTCTTCAATTCTTCTTATAATATATGATTTATTTCCTTTTAATGCTGTTACCACATCATCATCTTTGCTTATATTAGGATAATTGTCTGAATCTCCAATTAAAGATGAATTATTATAAATTTGAACCCTAAATTTACAACCATTAGATAAGTATGTTGCAATAAAAGGGCTCATCTCATTCAAAACGTTTTCTACATGAAAATCATCTTCCGTCTCTAAATATTTCATAATAAATGATTGACTTGTATAACTTTCTTTTTTTAGCATATCTATTGAATTATTTATTACTCTACTATACAGAGTATAAATTGTTACTGCATATATACTTAATATAGCTATTATCAGTACAACTATATTCATTATTACTATTTTTCCTTTAATACCCAAATTCATCTATTATACCTCTAACCTATATCCTACTCCATATATTGTTTTTATAACGTCTTCATTTCCTGCGAGCTTTTGTCTAATTCTCTTTATATGAATGTCCACAGCTCTAGTATTTCCTACAAAACTATACCCCCATATCTTGTCCAATAATTCTTCTCTTGTAAAAACTTTATATGGATTTTGCACCATTAATAAAATTATTTCAAATTCTATATGTGTAAATATAACCTCTTTTTCCTCAATAAAAACTCTTCTTTCCGGAACAATTATTTTTATAAACCCTTTTTCTATAATATCATTTGTTTTATTTTTAACTTCATTTTTTCCAATGGCCTTAGCTTTATTTATTCTTCTAGATATAGCTCTAATCCTTAATATAAGTTCTCTACTGTCAAATGGTTTTGTTATATAATCATCAGCTCCAAGCTGAAGACCTAAAAGCTTATTATTTAATTGATCTCTTGCACTAAGTATAATAATTGGAACTTCACTATTTATACCTTGAAATTCATGTATAACTTCAAACCCATCTTTGTCAGGAAGCATTAGATCTAATACAATTAAATCAGGAGATTCACTTTTAAATAGGTTTATGGCATCTATTCCACACTCCGCAGTTATTACTTCATAATTTTCAAATATAAGATTCATTTTTATTAAATTTAATATTGATTCTTCATCATCAACCAACAAAATTTTCATAAATCTACCCCCTAAACATACCTATAATTTATATAATACACCTTTTAATAATTATATAGTAACTTTTTTTTTACTTAATGAATATTTTTTAATATTTTAGTTTAAAAAATATATAATTACGTTTTTTCTTTACATATAATTACCAATTTATTCACAAAAAAAGAAGTCCTAAAAGGGCTTCTTTTTTGAATTAAACTCTATCTTTCTAAATTTATATCTTTATAATCATCTATTTTAGAATTTTCCAATACATTTTTCATGCTTGCTTGCTGATTAATTTTGTTAAATGATGCTTTAGCTTTCATTGGTGATAATATTTTTCCTGACCCATTAATACATCCACCTTCACACATCATTCCTTCTATGAAGTTTCCAGATAATCTCCCCATTTTGGCCATCATCATAGTTTTCTTTATATCAGCTCCACCAGAAACTTTAACTGGTTTAAAATCACACTCTATCCCTTTATCTTTTATATAATTTTCAATAGCAGCAGTTAAACCACCACCAACTCCAAATCCTCTACCAAAGATTGAAGCTTCATCAACAACAATGTCATCAAAGTTAATTGGATCTATATCAAATCCTTCGAATAATGCTAATAATTCCTCAAATGTTAATACATAATCAACAGCATCCTTTATCGAGTCTCTTAAAATTTCTGATTTTTTTGCAGTACATGGTCCAATGAATACTACTTTTGCGTCTTTATCATTAGCCTTTATAAACCTTCCTGCTGCAACCATTGGAGAAACTGTTTCTGATATTCTCTCTACTTGATCTGGCATCATTTTTTCTATATAACTTAAAAATCCTGGACAACATGAATTAGTCATGTATGGGTCTCCATTCTCCATTCTGTGAACAAATTCATTACTTTCATGTACAGTTACTGCATCAGCACCACACGCTGCCTCTACCATATCTGTAAATCCTAATTTCTTTATTGCATTTTTAACTTGTCCATAAGTTGTTTTTGGACCTAATTGCCCAGTTATTGCTGGAGCCACAACAGCATATAAATTTCCAGTGTTAGTTAATTCTTTAACAACTTTAACTAAAAGACTTTTATCTTCTAATGCACCAAAAGGACATGCAGCCATACAAGCACCACAATTAACACATTTTTCTTGTTTTATCATGGCTCTCTTATCACTATTAATATCTAATGCTCCAGTTGGGCAAGATCTTTTACAAGGTCTCATATCTTCTGCAATAGCATCATAAGGACATGCTTTTTTACACATTCCGCATTCTTTACATTTATCAGGATCTATATAAGCTTTACCATCTACATAAGTAATAGCTCCAAAATTACAAACACTTTGACATTTATGTGCTATACAATTTCTACACGCATCAGTTACTTCAAACTTTTTAGTTGGACACATATCACATGCATTCTTTATAACATATAATATTTGTTTTTCATCTTCTATGTTAATTAATTCATCTGTACCTTTTCCATTTGGAATAAATCCAGCTGCTAGTTTCAATCTTTCTAATAATACTTCTCTTTCATGTATTACACTTTCTCTGTATTGAGGTTCATCCCCTGGTAACATATCGTAAGGTATTCTATCTAGATTTTCTTTAGTTATTTTATCTTCTTTAGCTAATCTTACAATATTACTTAATACTTCATGTTTTAACTTTATAAGTTGATTTTCAAATTTGAACATATTACGCACACACTCTCCCAGCAAATTATTATATTAATGTAATGATAGGATAATTATACCATAGTACTAATTAGATTCATGTCATAATCATATTATTCAAATTTTTCTGAATTTGCTATAAAACTTACCAAATTAAAGTTATTATATAAATAACCCTTAACTATTAATTTCTATACCTTTATATTATTTTCTCTTGCATAATAAAATAAGTATTGTTGGGCAAATCCTGATAACTTTCCAAATTTATTTCTTGCAAATACTCTAATTTTATTTAATGAGCCTTCTTCTGCATTATAAAAATGCATCATTGCACGTTTAACCCAAACATCTACTGGAAAAGCTGATGTTTTTCCCATTGAAAACAACATTATACAATCAGCTACCTTTGCACCAACTCCTTTAAATTCTTGAAGAGCTGTATGGCAGTCATCATCACTTAAACTTCTTATATAATTTAAATCATATTTATTTAATATATTTCTTTCATCATCTGATGATTTTGGGTCATTATTAATAGACTTATATATATTTTCAATTGTATCTAATAAATACTTACTTCTAAATGATGCCCCTGTTTCTTTTATCTCATCTAATTTAGCATCTTTTATTTGTTCTATTGTAGGAAATGCATAATATACTTTTCCTTTGTATTCAATTTTGCTTCCCCATTGTTCTGATATTTTATTTACTGTCTTTCTTATAGATGGAATACTATTCCTAGCTGAAATTATAAAGCTAATAAGCATTTCAAATGGATCTTGATTTAAAACTCTAACACCACTTCCAAATTCTATGCTTTGTTTTAATAATTCATCTTTAGATAATTCTTCTTTTATAAGAGAATAATCCCTATCTAAATCAAAATAATTTAACCATATTTCTTTAAACTCTTCTTCCGTTGTATTATATATAAATACATTATCATTTTTTTGAACTAATTCAATTAATTTACCAAATGCAATGACTATAAAATTATCCTCTTCAATTTCTTCAAATCTAAAAACTTGACCACATTCAAAAATATGTTTTAGCTTAAAATTTTTAACCCCTCTTATAATTACACCATTTTTGCTAGTCTCTATACTTTTATAATCCATTAAATAAGATTCTCCTCTCTATTTACAGTACAACTCTGTTTTTAATATGTGTTGATATATGCATAAGTAAAATGGACGGAGTAATTGAACTTAAGAAGACTAAAATGAATATAGTCCAATTTTAGCTTGCTCTCAATATAGAATTGAGACAAGCAGTAAATATGATAATACTCATTAAGAGTTCTAAAAGTACAATTACAATGCCACTTTACCTATTGCATATATCAACATTTTTCTAAAACAGAGTCTTATTTTTAAATTAGCGCCTCTTAGAATTTAATCTAAAATCAGCATATATATTTACAATACCTTCAAGAATATCTGCTGCAGTTTCAACCATAACTATACAAGTTCCTTCTTTTTTAGACTTTCTATATTCTTTCCTTAATTCAATACAATTATTACTTCCAAGCTTATTTTTAAATTTATTTATAAAGTCTGTAGTCATCTCTTTAACAACTGGACTCCTATGTCCACTTACATCTGTAAACATAATTCCAATTACAGCTATAGCTCCAGAAATAACTCCACATACATCCCCTATAGCCATTCCTCCACCAAAAGCCGCCATTGTCTTCAGTGCATCGTCAGATAAATTCAAATCATATTCTTCATTTGATGCATATATTAAGCACTCTGCACAATTTAAATCGTATTTATCATCCCAATATTTTATTGCTGTTTCTTTTAACATTTAAAACGCTCCTTGTAGAAAATAATTCTTTCTTAATACATTATATCACTTTAATATATTACTTAAAGACAAAAATTCACACAAAAGTAAAATTAAATATAAATTCCTAAACAATAAAAAAAGACCCAAGCATAATGCTTGAGTCCAAAAATGTAATATTATCTTGAATAGTCGTAGAAACCTTTTCCAGTCTTTCTTCCTAACCATCCAGCTCTTACATATTTTCTTAATAAGCTATGAGCTCTGTATTTAGTATCTCCTGTTTCATTATATAAAACATCCATGATAGCTAAACATACGTCTAATCCGATAAGATCTCCTAATGCTAAAGGTCCCATTGGATGATTTGCGCCATATTTCATAGCTGTATCTATATCTTCAACTGAAGCTATACCTTCTGCTAATATTCCAATTCCTTCGTTGATCATTGGAATTAATATTCTATTTACAACAAATCCTGGAGCTTCTGCAACTTCTACTGGATTCTTTTCAATTGCTACTGTTAATTCTTTTATAGCATCGAAAGTTTCTTGTGAAGTAGCCATTCCTCTGATAATTTCAACAAGCTTCATTACTGGAGCTGGGTTGAAGAAATGCATTCCGATAACTTTATCAGCTCTCTTAGTTGCTGAAGCAACTTCAGTTATTGATAAAGAAGAAGTGTTAGATGCTAAGATTGTTTCTGGCTTACAGATTCCATCTAATTCAGCAAATATTTCTTTCTTTATTTTCATGTTTTCAATAGCAGCTTCTACTACTAAATCGCAGTCAGCAGCTAATTTCATATCAGTAGTTCCTGAAATTCTTGAAAGAATTTCTTCTTTAACTTCTTCAGTCATTCTTCCTTTAGCAACTTGCTTAGTTAAACCTTTGTTGATTCCAGCTATTCCTCTTTCAACAAATTCATCTTTTATATCTCTTACGATTACTTCATAACCATGTTGTGCGAATGCTTGAACTATTCCAGCACCCATTGTTCCAGCACCAAGTACAAAAACTTTTTTCATTGATAAATCCCCCTTAAATGTTTTATAAATATCCTTCATTAAAAGAAATATCTTTTAATGAAGGATTAAAATCTATAATAATTTTACACTATAATATTTTAATTATTCAGCACTCTTTACAGCTTTAGCTTGAGCTATTAATTCAGGTAAAACCTTCTTAACATCTCCAACTATAGCATAATCTGCAACTTGCATTATTGGTGCAGTTTCATCTTTGTTGATAGCTATAATCATATCTGATTCTTGCATACCAGCAACGTGTTGAATTGCTCCTGAAATACCACAAGCAATGTAGATTGATGGTCTTACAGTCTTACCAGTTTGTCCAACTTGGTAATCTCTTTCTAACCAACCATTATCAACAGCAGCTCTTGATCCAGCTACAGTTCCGTCTAAAACTTCTGCTAATTCTTGTAATAAAGTAAAGTTTTCTTTTGAACCCATTCCTCTACCACCAGCAACAAGTATTTTAGCTTCTGATATATCTACAACATCTTTGTGTGCTTTAATGATTTCTACAACTTTAGTTCTAACATCACTATCAGCAAGTTTAACTTCTACTTTTTCTACAGTACATTTGCTTCCATCAGTATTTACTTTACCGAAAACTCCTGGTCTTACTGTAGCCATTTGTGGTCTATGTTCTGGACAAGCGATTGTAGCCATTAAGTTACCACCGAATGCTGGTCTAGTAGCTAATAAAGCTCCATCTTCAACTTCAACATCTAATGATGTACAGTCAGCAGTTAATCCAGTTGATAATCTAGCTGCAACTCTAGGACCTAAATCTCTTCCGATGAAAGTAGCTCCTATAAATAATATTCCTGGTTTTCTTTCATTTGCTAAATCACAAATAACTTTTGTATAAGCATCAGTAGTGTAGTGTTCTAAGTTTTTGTCATCTGCAACTAAAACTTCATCTGCACCATGTTCTGCTAATGTTTTAGATAAGTTTTCAATATTATTACCTAATAATAATGCTGTTAACTTAACTCCTAGCTTATCAGCAATTTTTCTACCTTCGCCAAGTAATTCTAAAGATACTTTTTGTAATTCGCCTTCTCTTTGTTCTGCAAAGACCCAAACGCCTCTGTAATCTGCTATATTCATAATAAATTACCCTCCTATTATCCTAGATGTAGTGTTTTTCTTGTAATTTGCCTAAAACGTAAGTTACTGCTTCTTTAGCTGGCTTGTTAACAACTTCGCCTGCTCCCTTAACTTCTTTAGTCATTGACTTTTTAACCTTTGTAGGTGAACCCTTAAGTCCTAATTCAGCCTTATCTACATCTATATCATCTGCACTCATAACTTTGATTTGATCATCGTTAGTTGAGAATATGTTTGCAACATTCATATATCTTGCTTCATTTAATTCTTCAATTGCAGTTAATAGACATGGAGTCTTTATTTCAATTTTTTCATATCCATCTTCTAATGCTCTGTTTACTAATAAAGTTCCTTCATTCTTAGCTTCAACGCCTTGAACATAAGTAACTTGAGGTATGTTTAAATGTTCAGCTATTTCTGGTCCAACTTGAGCAGTATCTCCATCGATAGCTTGTCTTCCTGCAAATACTAGATCATAATCTAATTTAGCTATAACTCCTGCTAATGCTTTTGAAGTAGCTAAAGTATCTGCTCCTCCTAATGCTCTGTCTGTTAATAGGATAGCTTCGTCAGCTCCCATGCATAGTGCTTCTCTTAATGTAGCCTTAGCCATTGGAAGACCCATGCTTATAACAGTTACCTTTGCACCTAAAGTCTCTTTTAATTGTAATGCACCTTCTAATGCGTGCTTATCTTCTGGATTCATAATTGATGGAACACCATCTCTTATTAATGTACCAGTCTTAGGATCAATCTTTACAGCTGTAGTATCTGGAACTTGTTTTACACAAACTACTATATTCATTATAAAAGTCCTCCCTCTATTATCTTAAAATGCTTCCTGCGATAACCATTTTTTGAACTTCTGAAGTTCCTTCATAAATTTCAGTTATCTTAGCATCTCTCATCATTCTTTCTACTGGATAATCTTTAGTGTAACCATATCCACCAAAGATTTGAACTGCTTTAGTTGTAACATCCATTGCAACTTCTGCAGCAAATAACTTAGCTCTTGCAGCATCTACTGAGTATGGTTGTCCATTTTGTTTCTTGCAAGCAGCTTTATATACTAAATGTCTTGCAGCTTCTATCTTAACGTCCATTTCAGCAATATACCATTGTAAACCTTGTTGAGCTGATAATGGTCTTCTGAATTGTTTTCTTTCTTTCATGTAGTTAACAGCTTCTTCAAAAGCACCTTCTGCGATACCTAAAGCTTGAGCAGCTATACCAATTCTTCCTCCATCAAGAGTCTTCATTGCTATACCAAAACCTTTACCTTCTTTACCGATTAAGTTTTCTTTTGGTACTATACAATCTTCCATTACAAGTTCAGTAGTAGAAGATCCTCTGATTCCCATTTTATCTTCTAATTTACCGATTGAGAATCCTGGGAAAGATTTTTCAACTATGAAAGCTGAAATTCCTTTAGTTCCTTGGCTCTTATCAGTCATAGCGAAGATTATGAAAGTTTCAGCAACTCCACCATTAGTTATGAAGATTTTTGATCCATTTAATACATAGTGATCTCCATCTAATACAGCTGTTGTTTGTTGTCCAGCAGCATCTGTTCCAGCACCTGGTTCAGTTAAACCGAAAGCACCTATTTTCTTACCTTGACAAAGATCTGGTAAGTATTTTGCTTTTTGGTCTGGAGTACCATGTTCGTTTATTACTGATGCACATAATGAAGTATGAGCTGAAACTATAACTCCTGTTGTTGCACACACTTTTGACAATTCTTCAACTGTCATTATATATGAAAGAACATCTCCACCTGCTCCTCCAAATTCTTTAGCAAATGGTATACCCATCATGCCTATTTTACCCATTTTTTCAACGTTTTCCATTGGGAATCTTTCAGTTTCATCCACTTCAGCAGCAATTGGTTTTACTTCGTTTTCAGCGAATTCTCTAACCATTTGTTGTACTAATTCTTGTTCTCTAGTTAATTGGAAATTCATTAAATTACCCTCCTTATTGATTACACTCTATTGATGATGAATATATATAAATCTGCAATAGATTTTTAACTTATTTTATAAATATTATTTATTTTTGAAGTTCTTTTCTCTTCTTTCTAAGAATGCAGTCATTCCTTCTGTTTGATCTTCAGAAGCAAAACATTTTCCAAAATCTTCAGCTTCAATTAAGACTGCTTTATCTATAGAAACTTGCATGCCTCTATTGATTGCATCTTTACAAAGTTTAACAGCTATTGGAGCGTTTGCTATTATTTTATTAGCCATAGCTTTTGCTTCATCCATTAAACTTTCTAATGAAACTACTTTATTAACTAATCCTATTCTATAAGCTTCTTCTGCTTTGATTATATCGCATGTATAAATCATTTCCTTAGCTTTTCCTAGTCCTACTATTCTAGCTAATCTTTGAGTTCCACCAAATCCAGGTGTTATTCCAAGACCTGCTTCTGGTTGACCAAATTTTGCTTTTTCTGAAGCTATTCTTATATCACATGACATAGATAATTCACATCCGCCACCTAAAGCAAATCCTGAAATAGCTGCAATTACAGGTTTGTCTAAATTTTCTAATCTTAGGAATACTTTATTTCCCAATTCTCCAAATTCTCTACCTTGTTCTTCATTAAGGTCTTTCATTTCTGATATATCTGCTCCAGCAACAAAAGATTTTTCTCCTGCACCAGTTAAAATAACTGCATATATATTGCTATCGTTTTCTAAATTTTCTAAAACTGAGTCTAAATCTTTTAATGTTTCTGAGTTTAATGCATTTAAAGCTTTTGGTCTATTAATTGTAACAATTGCTAAATGATCCTCTTTTTCAAGAATTACATTTTTTAATTCCATCTTTATAATCCTCCCTTAAACTTATATATTTAAATTTATGTTTTTTACTTAAATAAATTTGTATTTTTAGGTTTTAGATATGGTAAAAATTAATTCTAAACAATTCTTAACAATTTATTTTTAAATTAAAATTGTTATAATATTAACAATTAAATTTAAAAATAAAAGGCTTGTAATAGTCTTATAATGTCAACAATTGTCGCCAATTGTTATAATATTAACAATTGCTTGCAAAAAAATATGCAACCAATATCTTTCTTTTCTTAAATTATAATACTTATAATTATTATTTGCAATAAAATATTGTATTATTAGCATATTTTTTATATAACCCCTCAAATTCTCACTCTATCTTTGCTGATGTAATTGATAAATCAATGTCGATACACTCTCACTTAAATGAACATTTTCAACTTTTACATCTTCTGGCACAACCAAATCTATAGGTGCAAAATTCCAAATACCTCTTATTCCTCCATTTATCAATTCATCACTAACCTTTTGTGCACTTTTTTTAGGCACACATATAACTCCAATATCTATTGAATCTGACTTAAGAAAGCTTCCTAATTCATCAATATCCCTAATTTCAATATCTCTAATTTTTATGCCTATAAGTTTAGGATTTGCATCAAAAATAGCTGTTATCATAATTCCTAATTTATCAAATCTAGTATAATTAGCTATTGCCTGCCCTATATTACCTGCCCCAATTAAAACAGCATTATATTCCTTATCTAATCCTAATATTGAGTTAATTTGCGTATATAATTCCTTAACGTTATACCCATATCCTTGCTGACCAAAATCGCCAAAACAATTCAAATCTTGTCTGATTTGAGATGCTGTAAACCCTATTTTTTCTCCAAGTTCCTTTGACGATATTCTATCTACATCATTTTTCATAAGTTCATTAAGATACCTATGATATTTAGGCAATCTCTTTATAACTGCCATAGATATATTCTTATTTTTATCCATATCATTACTCCTTATTTTTTATTTATACTTAATCTTTTCTCTAAAAGTCCAATTTATTGCTATTTATTCTAATAAATCTTAAAATCTAAACTTTAAAGTATTAGAAAAATATTATTTTAACATACTAGTTAATAACACAAATGTTATTTTAATAACTTACTAAAAACACATATACAACATACTTAAAACACCTGTAAATCATTATCATCTAAACAAAATTATAAGTTGATATAAAAATCACCTATATTTTATCATAATATAAAATTTTATTTTTTTCTAGGCTTATCTTTAATAATTATTTTTTATAAAAATTAAAAATGTTTACATAGTAGTATTAAATTAAAATTCAAAAAATTTAAGAGCAGCTACATTAAAAGCTGCTCTTATTATTATTTTATGATTTATTATAAAATATAACTCTTTTTTTAATTTGTCTCTGTTTTATCAGAGTGTTGATATATGCATAAGCAAAGTAAGCGGAGTAATTGAACTTAGGAATGCTAAAATGAGTATTGTCACATTTAAAACAGAGCCTTTAATTTAATTAGTTTTTTAAACTCCTCATAGAATTTAATATAGCAATTAAAGTAACACCTACATCCGCAAATACTGCTTCCCACATATTTGCAATTCCTAATGCACCTAATAGTAATACAAATATCTTTACCCCAAGAGCAAAAATTATATTTTGCCATAATATAGAATTAGTTTTCTTTGCTATTTTTATTGCATCAACTAATGCTAAGGGGTTATCTTTCATAAGAACAACATCTGCTGCTTCTATTGCTGCATCAGATCCTATACCCCCCATTGCGATACCTATATCGGCTCTTGCAAGAACCGGTGCATCATTTATTCCATCACCAACAAACATTACTTTACCTTTTGAAGTGCTACTAGATATTAACTTTTCAATCTCTAATACTTTATCCCCTGGTAAAAGCTCACTCTTCACTTGATCTACACCTATATTTTTTGCAACACTGTTTGCTACACTCTTATTATCACCTGTAAGCATTACCGTTTTCTTTATTCCAATCATTTTTAATTTTTTGATTGCTTCAATTGAATCTTCCTTTATTTGATCTGCTATTACTATATTCCCACTATATTTATTATTTATTACAACATATACTACAGTTCCTGTTTTTTCTACTTTTTCTATATTAATATGATTATCTTCAAGTAACTTATAATTACCTAATATAACATTTTTCCCTTCAATTGTAGCTTTTACTCCGTGTCCAGATAATTCTTGATAATTTTCTACCTGTTTCTTTTCTAATTTACCTTTAAATTCTTTTACTATTGATTGAGCAATTGGATGATTAGAAAAACTTTCACCTAAAGCCACAATTCTTAAAAAGTCTTCTTTATTCATGTCTATTGAATTAATTTCTGTAACTTTAAATACTCCTTTTGTTAAAGTTCCTGTTTTATCAAATACAATAGTTTCAACATTTTTTAAAACTTCAATATAGTTTCCACCCTTTATTAAAATCCCCTTTTTAGATGCCCCTCCAATTCCTGCAAAAAGTCCTAATGGAACAGAAATTACTAGTGCACATGGACATGATATTACTAAAAAGATTAATGCTCTATATATCCAATCTGAAAATACTTGCCCTGGAATTATAATTGGAGGAATTATCGCAACAGCTATTGCTAAAAACACTACTATTGGAGTATATAGTCTTGAAAATTTAGTAATAAACTTCTCTGTCTTAGCTTTTTTACTACTTGAATTTTCTACTAAGTTTAATATTTTAGACACTGTTGATTCACTAAAAATTTTAGTGACTTTTAATTTTATAACTGAACTTAAGTTTATGCTTCCTGATAATAATTCATCACCTATATTGACTTCTCTAGGAAGTGATTCCCCTGTTAATGCTGATGTATCTATACTTCCTTTTCCGTCTGTTACTATACCATCAAGAGGTATCCTTTCTCCAGGTTTTATAACTATAAAATCATTAATTTTAACTTCCTCTGGAGATACCCTTTTTTCTCCATGTTCAGTAATTATATTTGCATACTCTGGACGTATATTCATAAGTGATGTTATAGATTTTCTTGATTTATTGACTGCATATCCTTGAAATAATTCCCCTATCTTATAAAACATCATAACTCCAACAGCTTCTGGATATTCACCTATTGCTAATGCCCCTACTGTTGCTATAGTCATCAAGAAATTTTCATCAAAAATTTCACCTCTTAAAATATTTTTAAAAGCAGTTTTTAATACATCACCACCAATTAAAATATAACTAAGAACAAATATAGAAATGTCTAAATAACTATTTTCTTTAAACAAAATAGCAATTAAATATAAAATTAATCCTATTATAAATATTTGATTTTCATAAAAAAAATTCTTTTTATTAAAGAAGCCTGTCTTCTCATTTAATTCGTGACTATGTGAGATATTTTCAATATGATTATGCTCATTATCATGAGAATGTATTTGCTTAGCAATATGATTATGAGCTGAATAATGATCATGACTACAACAAGATTTATTACATTTTTCACCATAATCTAATTTTTTTATATTTAAATTATTATTAAAATTATTTTTTTGATGAATTACAATTACATCTGGTTCTAATTTATTAATTATATCTTTAATAACATTAAAAACTTTATCTTTATCCTTATTTTCATGCAATTTAACAGTTAATTTTCCTAAAGAAAAATTCATATTAGCTTCAATAACCTCTTCTATATCATTGACTTTTCTTTCAATTTTGTTAGCACAATTAGCACAATCCAAACCTTTAAGTAAAAGTTTAAGTTCATTTTCCATAATTAATCTAATCCCCCTTATTCAGTAATATGTTTAAATCCTTCGTCAAATATATGTTTTATATGTTCATCATCTAATGAATAATAAATTACTTTTCCTTCTCTTCTAAATTTAACTAATCTAGCTGATTTTAATGTTCTTAATTGATGAGATATGGCTGATTGAGTCATTCCTAAAAGAGCTGCCATATCACAAACACACAATTCCGATTCAAATAATGCACATATTATTTTAATTCTTGTAGAATCTCCAAAAACCTTAAAGAATTCCGCTAAATCATATAATGTTTCTTCTTGTGGTAATGAGTCTTTTACCTTCATTACTGTATCTTCATGTATAATATTACATTTACAGCTTTCTACAAAATTACTTTCGTTATTCATAATCGATTCCTCCGTTCACTTGTTCATATGTTTAATCATTCATATGTTTTTTTATATTATATTCCTATATTTCCATTTATGCAACTAAAAAAAGAAACTTATAAAAATAAGTTTCTTAATCACAATCTAATTATACTACTTTTGATAAATTGCACTCATTTAAAAATACTTTATTTAAAACCATATTCACTATACTATTACAAACATAATAGGCATATGTTAAATCATTCTTAAAATCTAAAGAGCCGTCATATTGATTTTGTAAATCGTAAATAAATTTTTTAATATTATCTACATCTACATTGGAAGTTATAATTCCCTTTGAATTGAATTCTTTGGCAATTTTAGCTAAATCTTTTTCATAGATAACATGATTTTTAACTTGACTTGTACTCTTAAATTCCCATCTATAATAATGAGGAGCACAAAAAAAATCGCACATAAAGTGACAAATAACACCAAGTTCTTCACTAAATTTATTAACAGACATTTTATAATAAACATCTTGTAAAGATAGAGAACATAACTTTTCAATTTTTTTAATAATAATATCTATACTCTCAATAAAATAATGTTTTATCATTTTATATTTAAGCACACAATCTGGTTTTATATTACCCCATATAAATCTATAATCATTGATTAAATAAATACTCTTACTATTTGTGTAATTTAAAATACTCTCTGCAATAACTTTATGAGTATTGATCATCAATTCTATACACACCCTCTCACTTATTATTATTATTAAAAACATTTTTTATTAATAATAAATAGTTAATCTATTCTTATAATAATATTATATAATTCAATTTACAATGCTTTTATAAGTATTTTTTATGTTATTTTTAGAATTATACTATATAATTTTTATAATTTTCTATTTATTGATAAATTTATTATGAAATTAAAAATAAGAGTGTTAAAAAGCATAGGTACTGATTTTAAGAAATCTATCCTTTTTAATACTCTATATTTTTAAATATTATAAATTTAAATATCATAAAAATTCATTATATTTATTTTCATCACTCAATTTATTTAGCAGATGCTTTATCTCTTGATCTTTGTTTTTATCCATAACTAAAATAACATCTCCAGCATCCACTATTACCAAATCTTTTATTCCAAAACCTATTATTAAATTTTTTTCTCCAAATACGGAGCAACTTTCACAGTCTTCCATATAAACATTTTTAGATATGCTATTACTTCTATATTTACCTAAGAATCTACTCAGAGCATTAAAACTTCCTATATCATCCCAATTAAAATCGCACTTTATTACAAAGGCTTTTCGTGTTTTTTGCATAACTCCAAAATCTATTGATATTCCATCAATAATATCGTATTCTTCTTTAATTATTTGTTCTTCATCCTCTTCTCCTATATGCTTATATATTTCCATTAATGATCTGTGCATTTTAGGAATATATTTTTCTATTTCTCTTAAAATAACATCTGCTCTAAAAACAAACATACCGGAGTTCCATAAATAAGTTCCCTTTAATAAAAAGTCCTTAGCAACTTCTAAATTTGGCTTTTCTGTAAATCTAGCAATTCTATAAGTAGATATATTACCTGTTGATCTATCTCCCATTTCTATATATCCATATCCTGTTTCTGGGCGTGTAGGCTCTATACCTAAAGTTACTATGCACCTTCTTCTATTAGCCATTTCTACTGCTTGTGATAGGGTATCTAAATATTCTTTCTCACCTTGGATATAGTGATCTGATGGTAACACTACCATAACTGCATCTGCATCTTGTTTTAAAAGCTTAACTGCAGAGAGCCCTATGCATGTAGCAGTTTCTTTATTTGCAGGTTCTATAAAAATATTTTCTTCTTTAATATCTTTAACCTCTTCTTTTATTTTATCTTCATAATCTTTATTAGTTACAACATAAATATTTTCTCTATTTATTAATGGCTTTATTCTTTCTACTGTATTAACTAAAAAGCTCTTTTCGTTAATAATTTTCAAAAATTGTTTTGGTTGATTATTTCTTGATAATGGATATAATCTACTTCCTTTACCGCCAGCTAATATCAGCCCGTATATCACGAATTTTCAACTCCATGTAATGATACTAATTCAATATATGTTTAAATATTAACATTTGTGAAAAACAATTTATTTACAAATAAAAGCCATAAAAATATTACTTTCTATGACTTTAAAAATAATTTATTAATAAATTATTATTTAATTTTTTCCACAACATTTTTTATATTTTTTTCCACTACCACAAATGCATGGATCATTTCTACCAATAGTTACTTTCGATTTTACTTCTATAACTTTCCCACTTATTTCATTAATTGTAGCACCTTTATATTTCCAAAGTCTTATATTACTTAAAAATTTAGTTGCTACACCTTTTACATAAGTTCTAAGTTCTAAGTTATTTGCATTTATTAATTCTAGCAAACTATTTATTGTATCATCTATATCATTATCTTGAATATCAAATGATAAATCATCCATTATTTGATATACCATTTCTTTTTCTATTTCAAATATACTAGTAAACTCTTTAAAGAATGACTTTCCAAATTTACTCTTATATATGAATTTTGAATCAAGCATATCCAATAATTCATTTTTATCTATATTATAATATTCTAAATTTTTATTATCTTTTTCTATATCCTTTAATAAATCTGACCAATTTTCTATATTATTATTTATAAAAATTCCTTTTTCTTCTCTATATTCTCTGTAATAATATTGAGCTTCTTTTATTATTTCATTAATATTACATTCATTTGAATCTTCTATATCATATCTTTGTAATAGCGCTATAACATCCTTAGTATTTACGATACCATATGTTTTATTTAATCCTCTATATACATCTAGCACTTCTTTATTTCTTTTTAATCTCTCTATATATTCAGTAGTATCTTTTTCCATTATTATATCTTGAACTATTTTTGGCATTAAAAATACTGCTTTTTCTTCTTTTGTTGACGGAAATATAATTCCTTGTTGCATAAAATATGCTGTTCTACTAAGTTCATAAGCATCAATATCATCAAAGATTTTTACTCCATCATTATTAAGATAACTCTTTAGAATATTAAATCTTTCTTCTTCAAAATATATAAATTGTTTTGCAATTATTTGAGTATATTCATTAAGAACTTTTTCAATTAAAGCATCTTTATTTAATGTTGAAATTTTACTCATACCTAAATTTCTAGCTATATTATATACAGCTTCCTTAGATAATGATTTTAATTGATCCGATACTTCAAAAGAATATACTCCTTTTACAAACATTTTATTCATTTTATTTTCATATTTCTCAAATAAATCATCCATCATATTATCATATAATTCTGCTGATTCATCAGTTTCTTTATTTTCAATAAATTCGTTATTTGTATCTTTATTAGAACATTCTTTATTAACCAAGTAACTATTTCTCCTTTTTATCTAGTTTTTATCTGTTAAGTATACATTTTATTATATAAATTAAATTTTATCTAAACATTATATGTAAATAAATAAAAATCCATTTACTTATTTACTTATACTTTTATTGCAACTACCTAATTGAATATGGTTTTAAATAAATTCAATACCATATTATTTTTAATCAATAAATTTTATTAACTCATCTTTAATCTTCATAGTTTCATTATATCCATTATTATAAATTGCTTTTAGTTTATCCTTATTTCGTTCAAACCTTCCTACATCCATCCTTATTGTTGGTCTAATAACTATAGCTTCATTTTTATTCTCCAATTCTTTACAATAATCTAATTGAGCATTATATGAAATATGTCTGTTTCTTAAAGCATTGGCTAGCTTAGGATACTTTTTCTTATATAACTTATATGCAAACTTATTTCCCCTTGATTCATACTTTCTATAACCTTCGTTTCTTGTCAAAACTATTATATTTTTATTATTACCATCAGAAATAGATTTTTTTATAGGTATAGCATCTACTAATCCTCCATCAGCATAAAGCTGATCTTTTATTTTTACAAATTGAAATAAAAGTGGAATTGAACATGTAGCTCTAAGTATTGTATTCTTTTTTTCTAAATAATCTTTATCAAAGTACTCTACTTCACCAGTATTTACATTAACACTTCCTGCTAAAACTTTCCCATCAAATTTATTAAAAGCTTCATAATCAAAAGGACAATATTCATTAGGAATTTCATCAAAAACAAAATCCATGTCCATTATTGATCTACATTTTAATAAATTATTATACCCAACATATCTTTTATGATTTATGAATCTTTCCATAACTTCTAAATTTCTTCCTCTTTGTTTTGAAACAAATGAGTAACCATTAGTAATCCCCGCTGATACACCTACTATATATTTCATATCAATATTTATATCTATCAAAGCATCTAAAACCCCTGCAGTAAAAAGCCCTCTAAATGCTCCACCTTCTAAAACAAGACCTATCATAAACTATTTGTCTCCTTTTTATTATTGGCTCTGTTTTAGCAGGGTTTTGATATATGCATAAGCAAAGTGGGCGGAGTAATTGGACTTTACCTATTGCATATATCAACACACATTTAAAACAGAGCCTTATTATTCTATATTATGTTACTACCAATATAGAAATTATAAGACAATTTTCATTTTTTTTCTATAATCTAAACCTCTTAAACTTAAATTTTATCAATTATTTAATATTTATATAATTTCTTCTCTTACTTCTAACTTTTAAACAATATTTGCTTTTCCCTATTTTTAATAAACTTTTGGTAATTTAAAAAGAGTTTAATTTCTGCACCAGAAAAAACAAGAGTGTATCAAAATTTGATACACTCTTTAGAAGAAAATTTATTTAAATTGAGAGGTAATTTATTTAAATATTTTTCCTGGATTTAATATATTTTTAGGATCAAATGCTAATTTAATTCCTTCCATTACTGAAAGTACATCATTTGAAAGTGATTCCTTTAAATATGGTTTCTTAGCAAAACCTATTCCATGCTCTCCTGAAACTTGTCCTTTTAATTCTTTTGACTTATCATACATATCTTTCATAACTAATTCAAGTTTTTCATGCCATGTATTTTCGTCTAATTGATCTTTTAAAATATAAATATGCAAGTTTCCATCTCCAGCATGTCCAAAGCTCTTTATTCTAATATTAAATTTACTTTCAAGTTCATGAGTAAATTTAACAAATTCACCTATTTTATTTCTTGGAACAACTACGTCAACTTCATCCATTTCTGTAGTTAATGCCTTTATCGCTTCAAGGAAACATCCTCTAGCTGACCAAATTGATTCTTGTCTTTCTTCTGTATCAGATATAAATACATCTATTGCATCTGCATCTAAACATATATTAGCTACATTTTCATATGCTTTTTCAATTTCTTCTGTTGAATTTCCATCAAAAGTTAATAGAAGATATGCATCTGATGATTTATCTGGGAAACTCTTTCCTAAAAATTCTTCAGCTGCTAATATAGCTTCTCTTTGCATAAACTCAATAGCTGTTGGTATTGTTTTTGATTTAATTATTTTAGGTACTGTATCTATAGCATTCTCTAATGTTGGGAATGGTATAAGTAAACTTAATGATTTTTTAGGAAGTGGTAATAATTTTAGTATAGCTTTAGTTACTATACCTAAAGTTCCTTCTGATCCTATTAATAGATCTTTTAATGAGTAACCAGAACTATTTTTAACTACCTTTCCGCCTAACTGTACTACTTCTCCATTTGGCATCACTACTTCTAGTCCTCTTACATAATCTCTAGTAACACCATATTTTACTGCTCTCATTCCACCTGCATTTGTACTTATGTTACCGCCAATAGTTGCTGATTTTTCACCTGGATCTGGTGGATAAAACAAATCAAATTCTTCAACATATTTGCCTATTTCCATAAGTAATACCCCTGGTTCTAATGTAAGAGTAAGATTTTCTTCATCTATTTCTAATATCTTATTCATTCTACAAAGATCTATAACTATTCCACCTTTAATCGGAACAGCTGCACCTACAAGACCTGTACCTGAGCCTCTTGGAGTTACTGGAATATAATTTTCATAAGCATATTTCATTATCTTTGATACTTCTTCTGTACTTATAGCTTGTACTACTATATCAGGCATTTTCTTTATTCCACCTAATTCATCATGGCTATAATCTTCGTTTATTTCATCTCCAAAGAAAACTCTCTCTTTATCATTTTCAGCAATAGATAGTATATATTCATAGTCTTTAACATCAATATTTTTATAAGTCATAGCCTTATGCCTCCTTGCTCATTTTTATTTTTTCTATAAGTTGTGGAATAATTTCATATATATTACCTACTACTCCATAATGAGCAACTTTAAATATAGGAGCTTTATCGTCATTATTTATAGCAAATATATGTTCTGAATTATTCATTCCAGCTGAGAATTGAACTGCACCTGAAATTCCACAAGTTATTATAAGTCTTGGTCTTACTGTTCTACCACTTAATCCAATTTGTCTTTTAGCATCAACCCATCCTGCTTCAATTAAAGGTCTAGTACATGCAAATTCTGCACCTAATAACTCTGCAAATTCTTTTATCATATTTAAATCTTTTTCTGACTTAACACCTCTACCAGCTGCTACTATTACTTCAGCATCACTTATTCCTACCTCTGTATTTTTTTCTTTAATTTCAAGAACATTAATACCAGATTTAAGCTTATCCTTTTTAATGTCACATTTAATTATTTCACCATTAATATCATCTGTTCTTTCTGGTGCTGTCATTACTTTATATCTTACTGTTGCAAGTTGTGGTCTTGAATTAGGTGTAACTATTTGTGCCATTATATTACCACCAAATGCTGGTCTAATTTGTACTAAGTCCGTATCTTCTTTTATATCAAGGATAGTACAATCAGCTGTAAGACCTGTTCTAAATCTAGCAGCCATTCTAGGTGCTAATGATCTTCCTATTGTTGTAGCTCCAACTAATATTGATGATGGTTTTACATTTTTAATAAAATCTTCAAATGCTGCTGCATAAGGTTCTATTCTAAAATCTTTTAGTTCTTCATCATCATATACAAATACTTTATTTACTCCGTAATGCAATAACTCTTTTGCTTCCTCTGAAACTTTATGACCAATGAATACACAGTAAACAGGGTGATTTATTTTAGCTGCTAATTCTCTAGCTTTACCAATCAATTCATAAGTTACTGGATGAATCTTCCCATTAACATGATCTACGTAAACAGATATTCCTTTCCACAAATCCTTATCTATTGACTTAACTTCTTCTTCAATATATTCAATTGCTCCCTTTGGTCCTTTCTTTACACAAAGCTTACACATTTTACAAGCTCCATTTATCTCAACTTTTCCATCATTTATTTCAAGAGCACCAAATGGACATATTTTTATTAACTCTTCCTTATTAGTTATTTTTTCTTGATTAACAACTAACTTTGCCATAAATCATTCCTCCTTGATTAATGTTTTTATTTATATATCCTTAATAATCCTTTTTAATATTATTTATTAAAATCCTTAAACTCACTAAAAACTAATTTATAATTAAATAAACTTAAACTCTTTTAATTTATGTTCCATTTTTTCAGATAACTCATTTGAATTGCCTGTCCACATTTCTCTATCATCATTAACTTCTGGTGGGAATATTCTTTCAACTTGAGTTGGTGAACCATTTAGTCCATATTTCTTTTCATTTCTATCTTCAAAATCATTTAAACTCATAATTGAAATTTCTTTGTCTTTAGTTGCAATTTTCTTTCTGTAAGATGGAAGTCTTGGTTCAAAAATTCCTTTATCTACAGTTATTAAGCAAGGATATGAAATTTCAACTACTTCTAAAGTTTCAGGCATATCCATTTCAACTATAATTGATTTTTCCTTAATCTCTATGATTCTCTCAACATTTGCTACATGAGGTATGTCTAAGTATTCTGCCATTTCTGGTCCTACTTGAGCTGTATCTCCATCAGTAGTTTGCTTTCCGCAAATTATTAACTCAAAATCTCCCATTTTTCTTACGCCTTGAGATATTGTATATGATGTAGCTAAAACATCAGCACCACCAAATTTTCTATCTGATAATAATGCTCCCTCATCAGCACCCATACTATACGCTTCTCTAATTACGCTAAGCGCTTGATTAGGTCCCATACTTAAAACTTTTACATTTCCACCTTCATTTTCTTTTATTCTTAATGCAGTTTCTAATGCATATAAATCATATGGATTCATTTTTGAATCTATACCATCTCTTTTTAATACTCCAGTAACTGGATCAACCTCTACTTTTGAAGTTCCTGGTACTTGTTTAATACAAACTAAAATATTCATGTAAATACCTCCTAAAAAACTATATTTTAAAATCCAAATAGTGGTCCACAGAAATATATTAATAATCCTGAAAACACAATATAGAATGAACAAACTTTTAATGTTGAATTTAATATTTTACCTTCACTACCAACAAGATTGGTAGCTGCTGTTGCAACTGCTATACTTTGTGGTGAAATCATTTTTCCTGCTGTTGCTCCCATTACATTTCCTCCTGCAATCCAATATGGATTTGCTCCAATGGAATTTGCAGCTTGTACTTGTAATTCTCCAAATAAAACATTTGCTGAAGTATCGCTTCCTGTTATTAAGAGAGCTATAGGGCATGCCTTATGGCCTGCAATCTTAAGCTTTCCTAATGAAATCATAAGCCAAATAATAGGAATACAAGCTAAAACAAATAAAATGTACACGGTTATCCCTCCATTTTGGTAACATATCATACCAATTTACGATTGGTACTACCACTTACAATTATTATTATATATTTAAAACTTTGCCATGTAAATAATTGTTATTAAATTAACAGAAAACATTTACATGGAATTTATAACAACGCTTACAACTTTTTATAGCTAGAGTTGTATTTTTTCTCCTCTTTAACATAATAAAATTTATAATTTTCTATAAAAAAAAGTTTCTATAAAAATAAAAATTTTGCTTTTATTTTTATAGAAACTTCTTGTTTGATATTTTATTAACAATACTTTACTTAAGAATAATTTACTATTCTTCGTATCCATATGCCTTCCATATTAAATCAAAATGTTCTAGCATTGCATTAAATACTTCTTTTTCATTTCTAAATTTTAATGCTCTCACTAAATTTTCATGTATTGATAATAATATTTCTCTACTATTACCAGTATGTAAAATTTGCATTCTAGATGATTTTATAAATTCATCCATAAGCTGAGATATTACTTCAAGTATATTAATGAGCAAAACATTTCTTGCTGCTTTTGCAAGAACATAATGAAATTTAATATCTAATTCTAAACTCTCCTCTTCTGTTCCTGCTTCATACATTCTATCTAATATAGCGCTTAAATGATCTAACTCATTATCTGTTATATTCTTTGATGCTAATCTTCCACACTCTAGCTCTAATGTTTTTCTTAAATCATACATTTCTTTAAGAGAACTTTCTTGAAGCATAAACATAACTGACAATGGTTCAAAAAGTGAATTGTCAAAATTAGTTTTTATATAATTTCCTGCGCCTTGCCTGCTCTCTATAAGTCCTATAACTTCTAAAGCCTTTATAGCTTCCCTTACTGAAGTACGGGAAACACAAAGAGATTCTGCCATCTCTCTTTCAGATGGAAGCTTATCACCTTTTTTGAGTTCACCACTTTTTATTTTAAATTTTATCTGTTCTATGACTTGATCGTATACTTTTGGTGTCTTAATAGGCGTGAACATAATAATTAATCTCCTCTTCAATAACATTGTTAATTATATTATAACTAAAATTTAATATTAATTACTAGTTATAGTAAAATTTAATTGACAAAATTTTAAAATTAGAATATATTAGTCTAAAGAAGATTAAATTTAATATTGAATTAAGAGGGAGTAGTTATAATATAACATCAACATGCTCGGTTATTTATTTACCTGGTGTTATGACCTTTGTGGTGACGAGACTTTTAATATGATTTCAGAATTCTGAAATTATATTAAAAGTCTTTTTTTGTTCATTGAGCATTTCAAATAAAATAATGAGCAAACTATATAATAATATTGCTTATTATTTTATATATATGATAACTAATATAAGAAGGAGATTGAATGATATGGAAAAATATTTTTGTAAAAGTTCTGAGGATACTTTAAAAGATTTTAATGTAACCTTAAACGGTCTTACCGAAGAACAAATTAAAGAACAGTTAAACAAATATGGAGAAAATGCATTAACCGAAAAAAAGAAAAAGAGTATTGTTTCTATATTCTTAGAACAATTTAAAGACCTGCTAGTTATTATTTTAATAGCTGCCGCTATTATATCAATAGCAACTGGTAATATTGAAAGTACTATCGTTATTTTAGTAGTTATAACTATAAACGCTATTTTAGGTACAGTTCAATATGTTAAAGCGGAGCAATCATTAAGCAGTTTAAAGGCACTCTCCTCTCCTACTGCTAAAGTTATTAGAAATTCCAATAAAATTGAAATTCCGTCTAAAGATGTAGTACCAGGTGATATATTAATATTAGAAGCTGGTGATTTAGTAGTCGCAGATGGAAGAATAATTGAAAGTTTTTCATTACAAGTTAATGAAAGCTCTCTAACTGGTGAATCAGAAAGTGTAGATAAAATTTCCGAAAAAATCGATAAAACTGAAGTAGCTTTAGGGGATCAAAAAAACATGGTATTTTCAAGCTCACTTGTAACTTACGGAAGAGGTACAGTACTTGTTACAAGTACTGGTATGAATACTGAATTAGGTAAAATAGCAACTTTGATGGAAGAAACTCAAGAAAAAAAGACTCCTCTTCAAGTATCTTTAGATGATTTTTCTAAAAAATTAGCTATTGGTGTAATTATTATTTGTGCAATAGTTCTTGCTTTAAATGTCTATAGAGGAAATACAATTTTAGATTCATTAATGTTTGCTGTAGCTCTTGCTGTTGCTGCTATTCCAGAAGCTCTTAGTTCAATAGTTACTATAGTTCTTTCTATAGGTACTCAAAAGATGTCTAAGGAACATGCAATCATTAAAAATCTTAGAGCTGTTGAAGGTTTAGGTTGTGTATCTGTAATTTGTTCAGATAAAACAGGTACTTTAACTCAAAATAAAATGACTGTTAAAAGTATCTTTGTAGATGATAAGTTAATAACTTCTGAAGAAATTAATTTAAATAATCCACTTGCCAAATTCTTAGTAGATAGCTCTATACTTTGCAATGATTCTACATCTGTTGATGGTAAAGAACTTGGTGATCCAACTGAAGTGGCTTTAATTAATTTAGGTCATAACTTTGATATAAATGAGATTGATTATAGAAAACAGCATCCTAGATTGAGTGAAATTCCTTTTGATTCTGATAGAAAATTAATGAGTACTCTTCATAATATAGATGATAAGTATTTAATGATTACAAAAGGTGCTATTGATGTATTGTTAAAGAGAACAACCTTAATAAAAACATCTGATGGTATAAGAAAAATTACTGAAAAAGATATTAATGACATAAATAAAATTAACCATCAATTATCTTCTAATGGATTAAGAGTTTTATCATTTGGTTATAAAAAATTAGATACTAAAAAAGATCTTGTATTAGATGATGAAAAAGATTTTATATTTGTTGGATTAATTTCAATGATAGATCCACCTAGAGAAGAATCAAAAGCAGCTGTTAGAGATTGTATTAAAGCATCAATTAAACCAGTAATGATTACAGGTGATCATAAGATTACGGCTTCTGCTATTGCTAAAGAAATAGGTATATTACAAGATACTGATATATCAGTTGATGGTATTGAATTAGATAAGATGTCTGATAAAGATTTATTAGATAAATTAGAACATATTTCTGTTTATGCTAGAGTATCTCCTGAACACAAAATTAGAATAGTTAAGGCATGGCAAAGTAAAGATAAGATAGTTGCTATGACTGGTGATGGTGTAAATGATGCTCCTGCCTTAAAACAAGCTGATATTGGTATTGCGATGGGTATAACAGGTACAGAAGTTTCAAAAGATGCTGCTTCTATGATATTAACTGATGATAACTTTGCAACAATAGTTAAATCTATAGGTAATGGTAGAAATATTTATGCTAACATAAAAAATTCAATTAGATTTTTACTTTCTGGAAACACTTCTGGAATATTAGCTGTATTATATGCATCATTAAGAGCTTTGCCAGTACCATTTGCTGCAGTTCATTTATTATTTATAAATTTACTTACTGATAGTTTACCTGCTATTGCAATAGGTATGGAAAAATCAACAAGAGATGTTTTAAATGAAAAACCTAGAGATAGTAAAGAATCTATATTAAATAAAAGTTTTGTAAAAAGTATACTTGTTGAAGGATTATTAATTGCAATTGCTACTGTTTCAGCTTACCATATTGGATTATCTAGTGGCCCTGTAGGAACTTCTAGTACAATGGCATTTGCCACTTTATGTTTAGGTAGATTGTTCCATGGTTTTAATTGTAGAGGGAGAAAATCTATATTTGCATTAGGTTTATTTGATAATAAATTTAGCTGGATGGCTTTTGGAATTGGCTTAGTACTACTAAATGCAGTATTATTAGTTCCTCCATTACAATCATTGTTTGAAGTTATACCATTAAGTGGATCAAATTTAGGATTTATATATTTATTTGCATTCCTTCCAACATTAATAATTCAAATATATAAAATGATTAGATATGATTCAGAAAAAGATGATTATATAAGTTCTGAAAATAAGGGTGGTAAAGTTAAAGAAAAAAAGCAAGTAGCTTAAAATAAAATTATAAATTTACTGTATTTTTAATATATGTTTATATATATCTAAAATATAGCTTAAAGTAAAAATACTAAGAGTTAAATGGCAAAGTCTTGTCCTTTAACTCTTATTTTTTATATAGTATACTAAGTTTAAAGTATTACGATAAATTAAACTTATGGAGGATAAATGAAAAATTTAATTGAAAAAGCAAGTGTTACACATGAATTAAGTAAAGATGAAATATTACAATTATTATCATCTGATGATATAAATGATGATTTATTTAAAGCTGCTGACAAAGTAAGAGAAAAATCTTTAGGTAATATTGTTCATTTAAGAGGACTCATAGAATTTACTAACATATGCAAAAGAAATTGCTTATATTGTGGATTAAGAAGAGATAATAAAAATATAAAAAGATATAGATTAAGTAAAGATGAAATTATAGATTTTGCAAAGAAAGCTGTATCTTATGGTTATAAAACTATAGTTCTTCAAGGCGGAGAAGATGACTTTTTTACTAAAGAAAAAATGGTGGAAATAATAAAAGAAATTAAAAGTTTAAATGTGGCATTAACATTAAGTTTAGGTGAAAAAACTTATGAAGAATATAAAGCTTTTAAAGAAGCTGGTGCTGATAGATATTTACTTCGTATTGAAACAACTGACAAAAAACTTTATGAAGAAATGGATCCTATGATGAGTTATGATGAAAGATTAAACTGTCTAGAAAATTTGGGTGATCTAGATTATGAAGTTGGAACAGGTGTATTAGTTGGATTACCAAATCAAACATTAGATTCTTTAGCAGATGACATTTTATTTTTCAAAAAATTAAATGCTGATATGATTGGTATTGGTCCTTTTATTCCTAATGAAGATACCCCACTAAAAAACTCTGAAGGTGGGAATTTAAATTTAGCTTTAAAAGTAATGGCTATAACTAGATTACTACTTCCTGATATAAATATTCCTGCTACTACTGCAATGGAATCATTACATAAAAATGGACGTATCTTAGCACTTCAAAGCGGTGCTAATGTAGTTATGCCAAATGTAACTGAAGGTGAATATAGAAAGCTATATGCATTATATCCTGGTAAGATTTGTACAGGAGATACACCATCTCATTGTAGAGGATGTATAACAGGAAAAATAACCTCAATTAACAGAGAGGTTTCTGATGGATATGGCTTTAGAGGAAATCAAAATAAAAATTCTCACACTAAATAATTGATTAACTTTATAAAGTTTTCTGTTTTAAGACAATGTTGATGTTTTAGTATAAAAGCAAAGTGGCATTGGAATTTACTTTTTAGAACTCTTAAAGTAAATTTCTCTGTCCATGAGTTTTATACTAAAATATCAATTTTTAATTATCTAATATATTTTTAAATCCTTGACCTAATACTTCTGTTATTTCATTTACTGTTATAAATGCCTTAGGATCATTCTTCATAATAAATTGCTTTAACTTAATAAATTGAGTTCTACTTAATATGGTTAAGATAACACAGTTTTGTTTTTTAGTATATCCACCTTTGCCATAAAAAACAGTACATCCTCTCTCAACATCTTTCATTATGTAATTTGCCACAAGCTCTTCTTTATCAGTAAAAATCATAACTTGTTTAGATAAGTTAAATCCATCTATAAATTTATCTATTAAAATACCAGTTAAATACACACTTAATAATCCAAACAATCCCAGTTCTACGCCAAATGTATAAATTGCTAATAATATTACTACCGAATCTGATATTAACAATCCCTTTCCAAAGTCCATATGACAATACTTACTTAATATTTTAGCTGTAATACTAGTACCTCCTGTAGTAGCATTTTTAGTATACATAATTGCTGTTCCCATAGCTACTAATGTACTTCCAAATATAGTTGCTAAAACTAAATTATTAGTTATTGCTATTGGCTTATGAAATTTTTCAACAGCTGATAATATGAAAGATAAACCAAATGCAGCATACATACTTTTTACTCCAAAACTACCACCAATAAATATAAAAGCTGCAATAAATAATACAATATTACATACAATCATTACTATTCCAGGTTCAATTCCTAAAACTTTATTTAAAACTAATGCTAATCCAGAAACTCCTCCAGATGCTATATTATTAGAATAGAAAAACATTTCAAGACCAATGGCAACTATTATAATTCCTATAGTTATTATAGTATATTCTTTTAATAACTTCTTCATTTTAATCTCCTTTAAATCGTTTATATCTAAAATAAATATTACCATGTAACTAACGTATATTAAAACCCTAACTATAAATAAAATTATCTCCAAACAATTCTATTGGAATTTTGAATTCTGGAATACCGTATACATATGGTGCTATCTCATATAATTGATAATATATAATAATATTATCTTTATCTAAATAGAAATCCTGATTTTCATTTATACCTTTAAATATTTTTCCTGAATCAAAATAATTATCAGGATTATTTCCTATTTGCTTTTCAATTTCTTTATTTATTATATTTGAATAATCATATCCTAATTTAAATAAATCATTTAGTTTTAAAATTTCTTCTTTATTTTTATCTATTGTATATGAAGTTCTAATAGTCATTCCATGTGCTCCACCTAAAAATTCATAATAATCATTATAAAAACTTAAAATATTATTATCATTTCTACTAACAAAATATTTAGATACTATTTGATAAGGAAAATTAGGAATAATATTATTATCCTTAAAATACTCTGCTGAAGTTTTTTCTGCTTCCATTATAGGATTCATAACATCACCATTTATCTTTGAATTTATATTATTAATTTTGTTTTTATCTTTTCCACCTTCTATTTGCAAAATTCTAACATCTTCTATTAAATAACTTAAATTTTTATTTATAGACTTTTCCACAATTTTTAGATTATTGTCGTTTTTTATTCTATTATTTATAAACATGTACTGTGGATAACTTTGTGATAACATTAAGGGAATCAAAAATACCGATACAATATTTGAAATTAAATGCATTATCTTATTTTTTCTCCTTCCATAAAAACATACCTTTTAAAAAATATTAACAAAATACACAGATAGTTTTTTTATATTAAATTGATTTTATAACAGGTTATCCACAGGCAATTGTGGATAATGTTGATAAGTTGTAATTTTTTTCTTTTTTGTTTTTTGTTATAAAAAAAATATTATGTTAAAATATGCTTATTGTGTTTATATTATAAATAAAGACTTAAAATAACTAGGAGGATACTATCATTGAAAAATTTAAATAATTTTTTTACAAAAAAAAATATCATTATATTGACTTGTGTTTTAATTTGTGTAATTATTTCATATTTTATGTATAATAACTTATTCTTAAAAGATACTGTTGATAAAAATTCAAATAATTCTACTACTACTGAGGCTATTGATGATAATAATCCAGAATTTAATGATACGGATAAAGAAATCTCTGATGTTGAAGATGAAAAGGAAATTAACACAAATAATGATTTAAAATTAACTAATGAGAATATTGGGGTTCCAGTTTTATACTATCATTCAGTTAAAAATTCTGAAAATAACGAGGTTATTATAGCTCCTCAAAAACTTAGAAATCAACTTAGATATATAAAAGATTCTGGATATACTACTCTAACTCTTAAAGAGTTAGAAGATTATCTATTAAACAATACTCCTATTCCAGAAAAAAGTATTGTAATCACTTTTGATGATGGATATATGGATAACTATACTAATGCATTTCCTATATTAAAAGATTTAGATATGAAAGCTACTATATTTTGTATTACTTTTGAGTTAGATGGAGAATATTATCTTTCAGAATCAGCTATAAAGAAAATGTCTGATTACGGAATAGATATTCAAAGCCATACTGCTGGACATCCTGATCTTACTAAAATGACATATGATGAACAATTAAAAGAATTTTTAGAATCTAAAGAAACATTAGAAGCAATTACTGAGAAGCCAGTCACTAGTATTGCTTATCCTTATGGAAATTATGATGATAACAGTGTAAAAGCTGCTAAAGATGCTGGTTTTAAATTAGGATTTACTACAGATTTGGGTCTTTCTGATAGGGATGACAATCCTCTATTGCTTAACAGAATTTATATAAGTTCTAATTATGATATGGATACATTCAAACAGTTATTAGAAAACACAAAAAAATAAGGCTCTGTTTTAGCAGAGTTTTGATATATGCATAAGCAAAGTTGGCGGAGTAATTGAACTTAGGAATGCCACTTTACCTATTGCATATATCAACACACATTTAAAACAGAGCTAAAAATAAAAGATTATTTTTAAAATATATCAATATACTGCTTAAACATATCTATCTTTTTATCTATTCATATAAACTCGTTGTTAATTTATGTTGATTTCCACCATTATTTATTAACACAGAAATTTGACTCTTGTTCTCACTTTTATTCTTTTCATTTATTTCATTTAAAAATTTACTAGTCTCTTTTAGTGCACCGTATTTTAAAGCTTCTCCATTTACAGTTATTAATATTTTATTATCAGTGGGTATCATTTCATTGTTAATTGCATAATCTAAAATCTCTTTTATAGACTCATCGATGTCCTTATGTAAAACATCAGTTGAAATTATAAGCTTATTTCCCTTTTCAGTTTCAGAATATGAATATATAACCTTGTCTAGGAAATTACATTCTAATTTTATAGCAGAGGTTGTATTTACTATTATTGTACTTTGAGAATTATAATAATGTGAATATAAAGACATTCCTATTATAATTATTAAAACTATTAATATACAAAAATATATTTTATAATTCCTAAAAGATTTTTTCTGTTGTCCACTAATTTCTTGTCCAATTTTAGTATTTTTATCACACTTTATTTTAATTATTTCACCACTTGATGTTAAAATATATGCACTACTATTTAAACTTTTTAATACTATTCCTCTAAAAAATTCTGTTTTCTTTACATTATTTAAATTTACCACATTATTTGATTTTTCTTCTATTTTTAAATATTCTTGAATAAGCTTATAATCTACATTGGAAAAAATAATATAATAAAATAAAATATATTCTTTCCATTTTCTTAAAAATTCATCACTAATATCAAGCTTTTTGCAAACATTTCGTATAGGTAAATCTTTTTTTCTTTCAACAGAATCTCTTAAATTATCATCTTCCAGTATATAATAAGAAATATTTAAAATTATATTACGCTGTTTTTCTTTAGGAGGATAATTAATTAAGTCCTTAAGTAAAATATTGTATAAAGACAATTTTTTTAAAAATAATTCTATTTGTTTGTTTCTATTTATATCTGTTTTTCCACCTATTAATAACATGTTTGGTGTTGATGAAAAGACATATTTAATTCTTAGCTTGTCCATTTTAATTTTCCCCCAAATTATAATATTTCATTTAATTAATATTATAAATATCAAAATTAACTAATGTTTCATATGATGTTATTATATCATAGAAATTTATTTTACTGCTATCCACATTCAACTCCAGCCTAAACAATTTTTTCTAATCTCCAATTATCATAATTCTAAAAATATGAATATAGTACTTAAAAAATTAATATATTTATGGAGATTAATATGAGAAAAAAAGTTATATATGTAGATTTTATAAAAAAGCGTAAAATAAATTTTCTTACTTTTATTTTCAATCGGCTAATTTCTTATATACATGTCAAATTCTCTTCAAAGTACCTTAATAATAATTATCTAATTGATAATAATACTAAAATTGATTACTATAGATTTAAATGATAAAATTAAAATATAATTATTAAAATTTATTTTAACTTGAAAGGAACTTTGTTATATGAGAGTGGGACTTGGATATGATGTTCATAAGCTAGTTGAAAATAGAAAATTAATTTTAGGTGGAGTTGAAATTCCTTATGAAAAAGGATTATTAGGTCATTCTGATGCTGATGTTTTATTACATGCAATAATGGATTCATTATTAGGAGCTTGTGCTTTAGGAGACATTGGTAGTCACTTTCCTGACACTGATAGTAAATTCAAAGGGATCTCTAGTATAAAACTTTTAGAAGAAGTAAATAAATTAATCATAAAAAATGGATATATTATAAATAATATTGATTCTGTTGTTATTGCTCAAAAACCTAAATTATTCCCTTATATAGAAAATATGAGAAAAAATATAGCTAATGCACTTAATATAGATATTAATCAAATTAATGTTAAAGCTACTACAGAAGAAGGTCTAGGATTTACAGGAAGTATGCTTGGAATATCATCACAAAGTATATCATCTGTTATTAAAAAATAATATTTTAAGGGTTACTAGAAATTATTTAAAAATCTTTTCTGGTAACCCTAATTAATTTTACTTTTTTTAATTCATATTTACTGCTTGTCTCAATTTTATATTTGGAGCAAGCTAAAATGAAATTATATTCTTTTTTAGTATTCCTAAATTGAATTACTCCATCCACTTTGCTTATGCATATATAAGCACTTTGATAAAACATTACCTTATTTTAAAATACTTCTGTCAACTTCTTTAATAATATTTTTCTAAATTTTTCTCCCTTTCCTTTATCTTTAGCTACATTATCACAAATATCTTTCCATTCTTCTAAAGATACACCTATCTTTTTTTCCAACTCTTTTTCTGTGTTAGTTATTAAACTAGATGATATTACAAAATCACCTAATTCTTTAGCATCTTTAAATATTTTTAAATATATAAATTGATTATTATCTACACTCCACTTAGCATTGAAATCTTTTATAAATTTTCTTACTTCTAAATCAAGTTTACTTATAGGCGCATCCCAAATACTATTCAATTTATCATAGTCATGCTTCATCTTATTCGCTATCTCTTTATTAATTTTTTTTAATTTCTCGCCTTCTTTAATAATAACTTCAACAGGTAAGGGTGGAATTTTAGTAACTAATTTTTCTTTTCCATATATCCATTTATAAAAAGCTTCTTGTAAAAATGAATGCTGAAAATACCCGAGTAAAGTTTTTGGATTAGGCATATATCCCCAAATACTGCTCACCCCTGCATTCTTATTAAAAATAATTGTATGAAAATAAAGACTTTTTTCTGTCGGAAGTTCTTCCATAAACATATGTCCTCTAATTGTTTTATTTTTGCTAGTTATATCGTCCCAATATCTAAATGAATTATATTTTTCTTTCAATTTAACCACCATTCTTTCATTTATTTAAACCATTTTATTTTATATTTCATCTATATACCTATATTATATAGTATATAATACTGTCTTAACAAATTATTTATACCATATTTTTTTGTGTTTTTATCATTAATATAGATTTTTTAAATTATATTACTATTATTGTTATTTATTTCTATAAATATTCTATTAGTTTTTATATGATTATAGTCATTAAATTAAAGAAAAATAAAAAAGTGTACTTTCAAACTTTTAGTCTGAAAGTACACTTTTTCATTAATATAATAATTTATAAAATTGGGGATTGGTAAATTGTTTTTTAATTTTTATTTATTTATTTAATTTATTTATTTAGCTTTTTTAGTTAGCTTTTTTCGCTGCAATATTATGAGAATTCCATGTGAATGATAAGAAGAATATTGCTAAAACACATGAAATCATTAATAATATGAATCCACCGTCCCAGCTAAACTTATCAACAACAGCACCCATTGCAACTTCTGCTGCAACTTGTCCACCCATGTATCCAAATAGTCCAGTGAAACCAGCAGCTGTTCCTGCAGCTTTCTTAGGTACAAGGTCTAATGCACTAACACCTATAAGCATAACAGGTCCGTAGATTAAAGCACCGATTGATGCTAAAGCACAATTAATTGCCATTGGGCTTGTACTCTTCCAATAAACATATGTTGCAACTGCAACACCAACCATACAAATTATTCCTATCGGAGCACGTCTTCCATGGAATATGTGGTCACTAATCCATCCAACTATGATAGTTCCTGGAATAGCTGCATATTCAAATAAAGCAAATGCTACTGAAGAATCTTTTGGGTTAAAATGTCTTACTTCTTGTAAGTATGTTGGAACCCAGTTTATAACACCATATCTAACCATGTAAACAAATACATTGGCTATAGCAATACACCATAATAATTTGTTATTAAATACATATTTAAATAATATTTCTTTTGCAGTAAGTTCTGCTTCTGCATCTTCAACTTGTTCTGCAACTTCTGGATAATCATCCATATATTCTTCTATTGGTGGTAAACCAACTGATTGAGGAGTATCCTTTGCAAAGATCATATAAACGATACCACCAACGATAGCAATTATTGCTGGTAAATAGAATGAACCTTTCCAACTTCCAAATATAGATACACCAAGTAATACCACTGTAGCGATAAATCCGCCACCTACATTATGTGCTGTATTCCATATTGACATTTTAACTCCACGTTCACTATCTGAGAACCAATGTGTCATTATTCTACCACATGGAGGCCATCCCATACCTTGGAACCATCCATTAAGTAACATTAATATAAACATCATACCTATATTAGTTGCATTAGGTAAGAATAAGTTTGTTGCACCTGATAATATAAGACCTATTGCTAGGAAAAATCTTGGATTTGACCTATCGGACATATTACCCATTACGAACTTACTTACACCATAAGCTAATCCTAAAGCTGAGGCAACAAAACCTACTTGAGTTTTTGTAAATCCTTGGTCTATAAGATATACCTTAGCTAATGAGAAATTACTTCTTACAAAGTAATAAATAAGATATCCCATGTATATACTTAGAAATACTTGTATACGATATCTCTTGTAGCTTGATGGTATCTTTTCTGCTGGCATTCTCTCAATATGAGGTGCCGGTTTTAAAAAGTTAAACATAAAAATCCCTCCACAAAATTAATCTTTTAGTCTGTAAAACTTTATTTGTTTTATACTATAAATAATTCCTGTAATAAATTAAAAGAAATATTTAAAATATGCTTAAATTAATAACTAAACACTCCAAAGTTCTTGCTTAGTTGTAGATATACATGTTGCACCAGATTGTAATGCTGAAATAATTTCTTGTTTATTCTCAATTAATCCACCTGTAATTATTGGTTTTAATGTATTTTTAGACATATTTTCTATAACCTTAGGTAAAATTCCAGGTAATATTTCTATTGCATCGGCTCCTGATACTAAATGATTCTTAGAATTGGTAAATGACAATGTATCAAATATAAAAAATCTTTGAATTGCTAGTAACCCATAATTTTTAGCAATTTTAAGGATGTGTGGTTTTGTGCTTATAATTCCTTTGAAACTAGTATTTTCTTTTAAATAACTAATTACTACTTCTTTAGTTGAAACAAAACCATCAACTAAATCTAAATGAATTATTCCTATCTTCCCTTTTTCCTCTATTAAATCGCCTATCTCTTTTATATTCATAATACTGCCAAATAACACAAATATAATCTGTACTGAAGATTCTAGCGCTAATGCTAATTCATCCTCATTTTTTACAGATGCTATAATAGGGTTCTGTTCTAATAACTCTACTGTACTCATTAAGCTTCCCCCTCTTTGAAACGTTTACTATGTTTATATAATAACAATTAATCTTTTCAAAACTTAATCTTAATTGTTTCAAAAATGTAACACTTGTGATTTTTTTTAAATACTATTTATTATAGGTAAATATGTATATATTTAGGATTTATATCATAAAAGCTTCTAATACTTACCTATAATAGAAGCTAAGTAAATTGATATTTTATTCTGATTATTTTATAATATATATACAAGCTTTTAAGGAGGAATGCAGTTGTATTTGTGTGAAATATGCCAAAAACAGGCTGATATTCATCATATTGTTCACAGAAGTGAAGGTGGATTGGATATAAAATTAAATTACAAGTATTTGTGTCCATATCATCATAGAGGTAAACCAGGTCCTCATCATTGTGAAGAAACCGATATTTTGTACAAGTTAGAACTTCAAAATAATTTATTTTATCTACTTCAAAATGATTATTATAAATTTAAAGAATTAATGTTAATACTTGAAGTATCTAAAAATCAACTAAAAAGAATCGTTAAAGATTTAAAAGTATATAAAGAAGGATTTAAAAAATTAGATATAATAGTTAAAATTATGGGTGGAAAACTATATGCTGAAGAAATGATTGAAAATTTAACTCTAAATAAATTAATCGACAATATAGATAAAGAACCTTAATTTTATAACAAATATTTTTCTTATTTTATTGACATAAAAAAATGCAATGATTATAATAAAAAATAATATATGATAATACGTTGATGAGGACAGTAAACTAAAACCTTATTTTCAGAGAGAGAATATGTTGGTGGAATTATTCTTAAATATCTTTAGTTGAAAACCACCTCTGAGTGACCTTAATACAGTCCGTTTATTGCCACGTTACGGTAATTTCAAGTGATCTAGTACTCTACTTTTTAAATTAAAATAAGTATATTTTTAATTTAAATAGATGTATTAGATAATTAGAGTGGAACCACGGATATTACTTCGTCTCTATATATTTAGAGACGGAGTTTTTTTATTTTGTACTAAATTTTATTTTACAGTTTTGAAAGGAGTTTTTTATAATGATAAAAGTAACTTTAAAAGATGGTTCAGTTAAGGAATTTGAAGCTGGATTATCTATATACGAAATAGCGAAATCAATTAGTGAAGGTTTAGCTAGAAACGCTTGTTGTGGTGTTGTTAATAATAAAATTTGTGACCTTAGAAAAGAAATTAATGAAGATATTTCTTTAAGCATATGCACTTTTGATTCTCAAGAGGGTAAAGATGCTGTAAGACATAGTATATCTCATGTTTTAGCTTATGCTGTTAAAAGATTATTTCCTGAAACAAAATTAGCTATAGGACCTTCTATTGCTACTGGTTTCTACTACGATTTTGATAAGGATGTTGCATTTTCAGCTCAAGATTTAGAAAAACTTGAAGCAGAAATGAAAAAAATAATCAAAGAAAATCCTTCAATTGAAAAATTTGAACTTCCAAGAAATGAAGCTTTAGAATTAATGAAGGATGAACCATATAAAGTAGAATTAATCAACGATTTAGGTGAAGATGAAATAATCTCATTCTATAAAATTGGTGAATTTACTGATTTATGTGCTGGACCTCACGTTATGTCTTTAAAACCAATTAAAGCAATTAAACTTATTAGAAGTGCTGGTGCTTATTGGAAAGGTGACGAAAAAAATAAAATGCTTACTAGAATATACGGTACTGCTTTCTTAAAGAAATCAGAACTTGACGAATATTTAGAAGCTGTTGAAGAAGCTAAAAAGAGAGATCATAATAAATTAGGTAGAGAACTTAAATTATTTACTACTGATGAAAATGTAGGTCAAGGTCTTCCTTTATTAATGCCAAAAGGAGCTAAGATTGTTCAAACTCTTCAAAGATGGGTTGAGGATGAAGAAGAAAAAAGAGGTTATGTATTAACTAAAACTCCACTTATGGCTAAGAGCGACCTTTATAAAATCTCTGGTCACTGGGATCACTATAAAGATGGAATGTTTGTATTAGGAGATGAAGAAAAGGATGAAGAAGTGTTTGCTTTAAGACCTATGACTTGTCCGTTCCAATATACTATATATAATGCAGAACAACACAGTTATAGAGATCTTCCTATAAGATACGGTGAAACTTCTACTCTATTTAGAAATGAATCTTCAGGAGAAATGCATGGACTTATAAGAGTTAGACAATTCACTTTAGCTGATGGTCACTTAATTGTAACTCCAGAACAATTAGAAGAAGAATTTAAAGGTGTACTTGAATTAATTCAATATCTAATGAAAACTTTAGGAATTGACGAAGATATAAGCTATAGATTCTCTAAATGGGATCCAAATAATACTGAAAAATATATAAATGATCCTGAAGCTTGGAATAAAACTCAAGATACAATGAGAACTATCTTAGATCATTTAAAAATTAATTATGTTGAAGCTGATGATGAAGCTGCATTCTATGGTCCAAAACTTGACTTACAATGTAGAAATGTTCATGGTAAAGAAGATACATTATTCACAGTTCAAATCGACTTTGCTTTAGCTGAAAGATTTGATATGAGCTATATTGATAAAAATGGAGAAAAGAAACGTCCATATATAATTCATAGATCATCAATTGGATGTTATGAAAGAACTTTAGCAATGCTTATAGAAAAATATGCTGGTGCATTCCCTACTTGGCTTTCTCCAGTTCAAGTAAAAGTGTTACCAATATCAGATAAATACAATGATTATGCTGAATCAGTAGTTAAATCATTAAGAAATAAAGGTGTTAGAATTGAAGCTGATTATAGAGCTGAAAAAATCGGTTATAAAATCAGAGAAGCTAGACTTGAAAGAACTCCTTATATCTTAGTTGTTGGAGAAAAAGAAGCTGCTAACAACGAAGTTTCTGTAAGAAGCAGAAAGAATGATGATGAAGGTGCTATAAAATTAGATGCCTTTACTGAAAGACTATTAAATGAAATAGCTACAAAAGAAAGATAATTTCTTTTGATTCACTGAAAATGCGATATATGCATAAGTAAATTGGACTGAGTAATTAGACTTAAGAACACTAAAATGAGTATAGTCCCATTTTAGCTTGCTCTCAATATAAAATTGCCACAAGCAGTAAATGTGACAATACTCATTAAGAGTTCTAAAAGTCAAATTACAATGCCACTTTACCTATTGCATATATCGCATTTTATTTAAATCACAAAATAAATTAAAATAGGAAACATTTATATAGATAATTTGTTTCCTATTTTTTATTTATGCATATATCAACATTTTCTTAAAGAAAATGTTGATTAAACTTGATCTAATGCTTGTTTAACATCTTCTAATATATCATCTATGTTTTCTAGTCCAACTGATAATCTAACAAGTCCTGGTGTTATTCCAGCTGCTACAAGTTGATCATCTGTAAGTTGACGATGTGTTGAACTTGCTGGATGAAGTACGCATGTACGAATATCTGCTACATGAACTACATTTTCTGCAAGTTTTAAATTATCCATAAATCTGATAGCATTTTCTCTACTTCCTTTTATTGAAAATGATACTACTCCACTGCAACCATTCGGTAAGTATTTTCTTGCTAAATCTTCATACTTATTTCCTTTTACTGTTGGGTAATTTACAAATTCAACTTTTTCGTTATTACTTAAAAACTCTGCAACTTTTTCAGCATTTCTACAATGTTTTTCTATTCTAACTGAAAGTGTTTCAAGACCTAAATTCAGAAGAAATGCAGCATTAGCTGGTATATATGCTCCTAAATCTCTCATAAGTTGTACTCTAGCTTTTGTTATATATGCTGATTTTCCAAAATCTTTTGAATAAATTACACCATGATATGATTCATCTGGCTCTGTAAATTCTGAGAATTTACCATTTGTCCAATCGAAATTACCACTATCTATAATAACTCCTCCAACTTGAACTGCATGGCCATCCATATATTTAGTAGTAGAATGAATAACTATATCTGCTCCAAATTCTATCGGTCTGCAAAGTATAGGTGTTGCAAAAGTATTATCTATTATAAGAGGTACATTATTCTTATGTGCTATTTTAGCAAACTTTTCTATATCAAATACAGCTATAGCTGGATTTGCAATAGTTTCTCCAAAAACAACTTTAGTATTTTCTCTAAATTCTTTTTGTATTTCTTCCTCTGAAGCATCAGGATCAACAAATGTACAATCTATTCCAAATCTTTTAAGTGTTACTGCAAACAAATTAATTGTTCCCCCATAAATTGTTGCAGCACTAATGATATGATCCCCAGCTTTTAAAATGTTTAATATACTTATTAAAGATGCTGCTTGACCTGAACTAGTACAAAGAGCTCCTATTCCACCTTCTAATGAAGCTATTTTATCTTCTACAGCTCCAACTGTTGGATTTGATATACGTGAATACATATGACCTTCAGCTGTTAAATCAAATAATTTTCCTATTGCTTCTGTACTATCATATCTATATGTAGTACTTTGATAAATCGGTAATGCTACTGGTTCTCCATTCTTTGGTTTATATCCTTCATGTAGACATTTTGTTTCAATTTTCATATTTTATTACCCCCTAAAATTTATTGCTTATTTATTAAAACATATTTTAATACATTAAAAAAAACTATTTCTCCTGTTTAAAGATAGAGAAATAGTTAATAAAAACAAATTTATATATAACTTCTATGCATCTCTTATCTTTCAGGAAATTTCCTGCAGGATTTAGCACAATTCTAACTTTCGCATTAAAGTTAGCTGTTGCTAGGCTTCATAGGGCCAGTCCCTCCACCATTCTTAATAACAGATTTATTTTTAATATGTTTATATTATATATCATTTTTTAACATTTGCAACCATAATTTAAAAATATTTTATTATATTGTTATTATTTTAAATATTACATACAATTTCTTTATTCTCTGTAATAATAGAATTAACCCTTGTATCATGGCTGTCCATTGGAACATTATCTAATATTTGAAAATCATATGCTAAAGAAATCTTCTGTATATTTTTTGAGCATTTACTCATATATCTATCATAAAATCCTCCGCCATATCCCATTCTGCCCCCATTATTATCAAAAGCTACACCTGGCATAATTATCAAATCAATTTCTTCTAATTCAACTGCTAATCCACTTTCAGTAGGTTGTAAAATTCCATGTTTGTCTTTTATAAGATTTTCTAATGATGATATTTTAACAGCCTCCATCAATTTTGTATTATAGTTTGTTCTAGGAACATAAATATTTTTTCCATCTTCTAATGCTTTTCTTATTATAGTTTTAGTGTCAATTTCAGAATCATAAGAAATATACACAAAAATATTTCTACACTGTGAATAAAACTTACTTTTTAAAAATTTATTGTGAATTATATTATCAAAATTTCTTTTCTTATTAATATCCATTTCTTTTCTTATTTTTAGTATTTTTTTTCTTAATTCTTTCTTTTCCTCTGAGATATTCATTACTATTTCGCCCCTTACAACATTTTTAATTATTATGAATAAAACTTCCCCATAATATTAATACTATATTTTATTATGAACAAGTATAGCTAAAATTTAATTTATAAACAACTTAAACTTTAACTATTTTTATAAAATTAATAGTTTATGTTAATTTTTAATATAAATCATTTATTAAAATAGTATTTAATAAATAAAACTTTAATTGTATAATCTATTTAATATAAAATAATAAAGGTGGGGCAACAAATGAGTAAATTAGAAGAAATAATGAAATATAATAACGACTTTGTAGAAAGTAAAAAATTTGAAGAGTTTATTACAACCAAAACTCCTAAAAAGAAAATGGTTATATTATCATGTATGGACACTAGATTAACAGAATTATTACCTAAGGCTATGAATATAAAGAATGGAGATGCAAAAATAATAAAAGACGCTGGTGCAACTGTAATTCATCCATTTGGTAGCGTAATAAGAAGTATATTAGTTGCAATATATGAATTTGGAGCTGAAGATATATTTGTAGTAGGGCATCACGGTTGCGGTATGAGTAATTTAAATACCAAAACTCTTATAAGTAAGATGGTTGATAGAGGAATAAGTAATGATACTTTATCTATTCTAAATAATTCTGGAATAAATATTGAATCATGGCTTCATGGATTTGAATCTGTTGAAAATTCTATAAAAGAAAGCGTAAAAATGATAAAAAATCATCCTTTAATTCCTAAGAACATAAGAGTTCATGGATTAATTATCAGCCCAGATACAGGAAAGATCGATATTATTGTAAATGGCGATATTTAAATAAATATATTCTTATTTTAATTTTAATACTACAAAATTAGAAATATCTATATAAAAAGTTATTTCTAATTTTTTATTTTTATATTAAACCACTAGTTATTCAAAATAAACTTTAGGTTTATTAAAAATAATTTCCTTTTCTATATTGCAATTATCCTTATCAATAGTTACTTTATAAATTTCAGGACATCCCTCTTCTCTCCATCTTTTCATATAGTTAGGAGTAGCTTGTGTTTCATTATAATAATTTTGATCATACATATCCGAAAATTCTAAATAACATAACAAACTATCTTTATCTAACAATATATCTTTTTTATTTATATTTTTTACTATTGGAATAAAAAATCTTAAAGGTACTTGATAATCAAAGTTTCCTTTTATTTTTTTACCCTCTATAATAGCTCTTTTAAAAAATAATTTATTTTCTTCACCATCTGTAAATTTAATTTTAAAAATAATTTGTCTTTTCTTATTCTTTTCTAACTTTACTATAACCACTTAATCACCATCTATCTATAATGTATAAAACTTAATTATTTGGCTATATTTTAAAACAGTGTTGATATTGTAGTATAAAACTCATGGACAGATGAATTTACTTAAAACATAGCCTTAATTTAAGAAAAATATTATTCTATAACTTTATTTTATCACGGAGAATATCTACTGTCTAAGAATTTAACATTTATTTAAACTAATTCAAAATAAAAAAAGTGTTTTAGATAATCTTAAATTAGCTAAAACACCTTTTTATAATTTTATTCTTCAACACTCATATATGTTAATGGCAATGCTAATAATACTCCACCACCAATTATATTACCTAATGTTACCCAAAATAAATTTTTTATTATTAAGGTCATTGATAATCCACCTAATGCAAAATACCCAACTGAAAAAATACCCATATTAGCTATGCTATGCTCAAATCCAGCAATAACAAATGCAAATACACACCAAAACATCATTATAGATTTACCACTTTCAGATTTTAATCTAATAGTAGATAATACACCTAGACACACAATAAAGTTGCATAGAATTCCTCTTATGAGCAATTCAAATGCTGAAAGAGTAAATTTCGTAGTTACTATACCTCTTATATACTCTTGTATTAAAGAAAGTGATGCTCCACTTTTGACAAATAAAAATGATATAACTATTGCTCCTAAAAGATTTCCTAAGTAGCTTAAACACCATACTTTTAATGCCATCTTTAAAGTACATGTTTTAGTATAAGCCCCTACTGCCATAACCATATTATTACCTGTAAATAACTCACCACCTAAAAAAACAATGAGTGCTAACGCTATTGAGAATGTAGCTGCTACCATTATTCTAGCTAGTTCTGGGTAATTAGGATTCAAAATAGCACCTATTGTATATGATAAAATTATTGCTACTACTAAATAAAATCCTGCTACAATTGCTCTAGTTATATATTTTGTCGGTGCATTTTTAGATAATTCGTATTTATTTCTTGCCGACTTTGAGATAATTTCAACATCACTAATATACATATCTTTTTCCCCTTTACAATTTAATGTATTTTATTTATATAAATTAATTATTATTTTCATATCTATATCATAGCTAAAATAAAAAATTATTAATCTTATGAAATTTACTAAACGTTTTCTAATAAAAAGTTCAAATATTGTATCTACTATATTAAATATCTAAACTTCTTATTAAGAGGATTGGTATATATTAATAGGTGTAGTCAATAACTTTAAATATTTGTTAAATTATTAACAACTTAATTATATGTTAATTATTTTATTTCTTCAATGCATAAAATTATATTTTATTAGTTTATTTATTTTTCCATATATTTTTTGTTATATTATTATTTAAGTCATACTTTTTTACTTAAAATCAAATCATCTATTAAATTCATATATTGCTTATAATTTGTATTTTTTATGTTTTTATGATAATAATAACCATAGACCTGGTAATTTGTTAATATATAATCAAACTTTGTATTCTAAATATCCCTTAAATATACTTTAGACATAAAAATTAAGGATTATATTAAGTTTTATCCTTAATATAATCCTACAACATATCTATTTATTTTTAATATACTTTGCTAAAGCATTACTATATACATAAGAAAAGTTATTTTTAAAAGTCTATATTATCAAAATTTTCTCCTGTTAAGACTAAAATATCACCACTATAAATAATAGTTTTTCCTTTCGGATGTAGTATTTTTCCATTACGTTTTATCATAACAACTAATATATCTTCTGGTATATTAGCATCTATAATATTTTTATTAACTAATTTACTTTCTGGTTTTATTTCAAGTTCTACCAATTTAGTGTTCATTTCTTCTTGATAATCATTAAAAGTCTTTAATACTACAGCATCATTATCAACAAGATCTAGTTTTTTAGCTATAGGAGATATTAAAGTTCCTTGTAATGATACAGAAAATAATGCTATGAAAAATACTATATGAAATATATCAAAATTTATCAATGCATCATTCGTTACTGCTAATATAGCAAAAACTATTGACGCTGCCCCTCTAAGTCCTACCCATGAAACAAAAATTTGTTGTTTTATAGGCACTTTAAACCAGCTTAATATTGCAAAAGTTGATATTGGTCTTGCTATAAAAATTAAAAATATAGAAATTAAAAATCCTGGTAAAAACGCTAAATGTATTTGTGATGGAAAAGATAATAATCCTAATATAAAGAATAACATTATCTGCATTAACCAAGATATTCCATCAAAAAATTTAACCAAACTTTTTTTATTTTGTATTTTACTATTACCAATTATTATTCCTGCTATGTAAACACTTAAATAACCATTTCCACCAAGCCATATACTTAAAGAATATGCCAAAATAGCAATGGCCATTACAAAAACAGGATAAAGTCCTTCTATTTCAAAAACAACATTTTTTAAAATCCATGTACTTATTTTAGCTAAAACAACTCCAATTATTATTCCAAATAATACTTGAAATAATAAAAGTTTAAAAATTGATTGTTGTGCTCCAGACATAAAGCTTAATATTATTACAGTAAGCATATATGCTACTGGATCATTACTACCACTTTCAATTTCTAACAAAGATGCTAAGCCATCTTTTAAATTTAAATTTTGAGATCTTAAAATTGAAAATACAGATGCTGCATCTGTTGATGCTACTACTGCTCCAAGTAGAAAACCTTCTAATAAAGAGGATTTAAGAACCCACGTACAAAATATTCCAGTAAGACCTGCTGTTATAATAACTCCTATTGTTGACATTAATGTGGCTTTAGTAACAACTGGTTTTGCTAATTTCCAATTAGTACAAAAACCTCCATAAAACATTATAAAAACTAATCCAAATGATCCAATTTCTTCAGCTATTTTATAATTATCAAATCTTATTCCAACAATTCCTTCGCTTCCAAATATCATTCCTAACACCAGAAATATTAATAATGAGGGTACTCCAAATCGATATAAAACTTTACTAGAAAATACACAAATTATTAATACTAAAGAGGCTAAAATTAATGGTATTGTCATATACTTACACCACTTCCTTTCAATTTAATATAAATGATTGTTATATTAATTTTACAAATTTTTTAATAAAATATATAATATTTTAAAAATCAATCAATTATATAAGGATAAAATTATTATATAATTGATTAAATATACTTTATTTTCTATTTTATATAAACAATCTCATTATATATAGTATAGCATTTATGTACTAATAGGTACAATCTAAAATATTATTAAAACATTATTAATGTATAATAAGATTTATATTTAATATTAGAATTATCCTTTAATAGCTATATTTATGCAAAATTATATATAAATATTTTTAAGATTACAATAAAATAAAGCCATATATCATGATTAAAAATGATATATAGCTTTAAATGTAATTCTATATTTTTAAATTAGTTTAAATAACTTACGTTATAATTATTAATAAAGTTTTTAATAAATTCTAGTATTTTTTCACATCCTGATGTTTTATTAGATTCAGCGTTAATTACTATTTTAGGCTCATGTAAAGAAAGTCTTAATGTAAACCAACCTTCTCCAAATTTTTCATTGAATATAACTTTTATTCCATCACAATTATCTTCATCAATTTGCATATTATCATTATCAGCAATCACTTTAACAAAATCATATAATATTTTATTAGCATAATTATTAAAATCCTTTTCATTAATTGCTAATTTTATTTCTCTTTCCTCATTTGGTAATTCTAAATCACTTATTAAATCCTCAATAAATTTATTTTCATTTTTTAATTTAGCCATAACAATAAGTATTTTTGATGCAAAATAAGCTGCATCATCTAAAAAATAATTTTCTTTTAATACAACATGACCTGATGTTTCAATAGCTACATAACATTCTTCCCTTTTATTATTTAGTTTCATAGCCTCATTTATAATATTTTTATATCCCTTTTTAACCTTATGATGTTTACCACCTAATTTTTTTATAAATTTGCTTACTCCATCGGATGTCACTGAATCAGTAACTATAGTAGATCCTTTGTGTTCTTTTAATACAATTGCAGAAATAAGTGCAATTAAAGAGTTTCTATTTATAAATCTACCTTCTCTTCCAACCAAAGCAGCTCTGTCTACATCTGTATCAAAAATAATTCCTAAATCAGCATTGTTATCTATAACTGCATTACTTATTAAATTCATAGAAATATCTGTTTCTGGATTTGGAATGTGATTAGGAAATGTACCATCAGGCTCTATAAATTGACTTCCTGTTGTGTCAGCACCTAATTCTTCTAATACTTTTTCTTTGAAAAATCCTCCTGAACCATTTCCTGCATCTAATATAATTTTCATTCCTGTTAAAGGCTTATTGTAATTTTCTGAAGAATTAATTTCTTTTCTTATTTTTTCTACTAAGAGTTTAGAATAATCATTAATAAGTGGCTTAAAAATAGTCATTCTTCTAGCTTCCATTTCACTTACAAAAACATTTTCTTTATTGTCTTCATATTTTGATGCTATATTTAATACCTCTTTAATTTCTTCTTTATCTAAACATCCATTTTTAGTAAATAGTTTTATGCCATTATAATAATAAGGAAGATGACTTGCAGTTATCATTATAGCTCCATCACATTTATAATCATCCATAATAGTTGTCATATACATTGATGGTGTAGTTGATAATTTGCAATCATATACTGTGACTTTACACGCGACTAATGTGTTGATTATAGTGTGTTTAAATTCATTTCCCGTTATTCTAGAATCTATCCCCACTGAAATTTTTAAATTATTAAGCTTATTTTTATTTTTTAACCATTCATGAAATGCTATTGTTATAATTTTAATTTCTTTATTAGTTAAATTTATAACTTGATCTTCATTAGTTAATACAATTCCTCTAATGTCACTTCCATTTTGTAAGTCATGCAAACAGTTATTGTTCATACCCATCCCCCTATTTAATAATTTATTATAATTTAAATAAACTAATTATCATGTTGAGTAATTTCTTATTCTATTATGATAATATAATATCATAATAAAACCATTTTTATACTTATTTTACTTTTATTTGTTTGAATATTATAGCGTTTTTATTAAGTAATAATTAGTTCTATGTATAAAAAAAAAGCACAAAATAATACTTAAATTATTTCATACTTTCTCTCAATCACTAAAGTAATCATTAAATTTATCTTCTATCAAACTTATGTAAATATATTCAATTTGTAAATTATATCATTTTTACATAAAAAAATAAAGACTATATATTAATTAATATAAATTTTAGGCTCTGTTTTAAATATGTGTTGATATATAAAATAGGTGAAATGGCATTGTAATTGGACTTTGAGAATTCTTAATGAGTATTGTCACATTTACTGCTTGTCTCAATTTTACATTGGGAGCAAGCTAAAATGGGACTATACTCATTTTAGCATTCCTAAGTTCAATTACTCAGTCCATTTTACTTATGTATATATCAACACACTACTAAAACATAGCCAAATATTAAACAAAATTTTAAAATAAAAATTATTAACTTTCTATACTTAATGATAACTGATTGTGTTTATATTTTATAAATAAAGTAATTCCAATGAATAACGTACAAACTTCTGTAACTGGAACTGTCATCCATATTCCTACGCTTCCAAAAACATGTGAAAGAATAAATAACATGCTTAAAACAATAATTAATGCTCTTGATAAAGATATACTAACTGCGAATTTAGGTTTTTCAACTGAATAAAAGAATGCATCAAATAATAAATTTATTCCCATTATAAGATATGCTAGTCCATATATTTTAATTGCTGATGCAGTCACTTTTATAATTTTTGGATCAGTTACAAATAAAGAGCTTAATTGATAAGAGAAAAATATCGATGCAAAAGTAAATATTACTCCAACTCCCATAGCAAACGTAACTCCTAGTTTGAAAAAGTTAAAAGTTCTTTTATATTCATTAGCTCCATAGTTAATACTAACTAAAGGTTGCATTGCTTGAGCATTTCCCATAAAAATTGAGAAAAATATTAGATTTATATTAGCTATAATTCCATAAGCTGATACTCCAATTTCACCTATCTGGCTTAAAATTACTCTGTTAAAAGCAATAGTAACTACCCCTACTGACATTTCGCTAATAAAACTGCTTACTCCATTGGTTACTATTCTTAAAAAATCATTTAATCTTGGTATAAATCTTTTTAACTTAAGTCCTGATTTTTTACTTAATGAATAAGAAAATGTTATTGTAAAACTCACTACTGTTGAAATAGCTGTAGCTATTGCTGCTCCAAACATACCTAAGTGGAATCCAAAAACAAATAATACATCTAATACAATATTAAGTGAACAACAAGCAATAGTTGCTAACATTGATATATGAGGTGCTTTATCATTTCTTGCAAAAACATTCATAAAAATATCTAAAACAAAAAATGGAGCAAAACTCAAAATTGTTAACATATACTGTTTAGTCATTTTAATTGTATTGTCAGTTGCACCAAGGAAATATGCTATTTTATCAATAAATACAATACCTAAAATACAATAAATAATTCCCATAATTAATGCACTGATAAATCCAAAAGTATACATCTTCCTAGCATTTTCATCTTCGTTTTTACCCTTAAAAATAGAATATATAGTTGCAGAACCTGTTGCAAAAAGAAATCCTGTTGCATACATCAATGATATCGTTGGAGTACTTACATTCAAAGCAGCTAGTCCAATGCCACCTAATGCTCTACCAACACACAATGCATCTACAAATACATATCCTGATAGCATAATCATACCAAATATACTTGGTGCTAAGTACTTTAAGTATAATTTACTTTCGCTATCCTTTACTAAATTAAAACTTCTTGCCATTTTTACCATCCTAACTTTTTAATAATATTACTTAAGACCTCAAATATCTTTTTGAGTTTTATCCTTTAGCTAACTAACCATAAAACACCCTCTTAGATAATTTTCTTTATAAAAAAAGTACCTTGGTACAAACTAATGTATCCAACATACTATTTTTTAACATCATTTAATTTATACAGGATACTTAACTTTACGTCCTGTTGATGATAACACATTTAATATAAAAGTTATGTACTTTTAAATACACAAGAATTATATTTTATATAATTCATTGGAGCATTGCTTCAAAAGATTTTTTTCATCTAATATAGTTATATTATTTCTAGATGTTTTAATAATATTTTTTTCACGAAGAAGTTTTAAATATTTAGCTGTGTTAGTTCTATTCATACCAATAATTGCAGATAAATCCTTTTGAGATATTCTAATTACACCATCTTTAAATTCTGATGACATTAAACACGAATATAAAAAATTACATATCTTAACTAGTCCATCATTAAAAAGAATATTTGTAGTATCATACATTAATAAATTAACCATTTTTACAAAGCCTTCTAACATAGTTTCATATAGCTCAGGATTGTCTTTAATAATATTTGCAAAGTTATCTTTCTTGAAAGCTAAAACCTCTACATCACATATTGCTAAAAGTAATACTGAATGCTCAAGGCTACAATCAGATGGATAATAAAAAGGTTGTATGGTTCCCTTACCATGAAAAGAAAAATTCTTTTCATTACCACTTGGATGTAACATAGATAATTTCACTGTGCCAGATACAATATAAAATATTGTATTCATACTATCATCTATATCACATAGATATTCTCCCTTTTTGTAATATTTTACTTCATGTTCCTTGGTACGAAATAATTCTTCATATTTTTTAAAATTATTACTGAAATAATATCGTGGAGTATACATAAACTCATCCCCCTTTACATAAATATAAGACTAGTCATTTTAATTCTATTAAAATGACTAGCCTTATATAACTTTTATAAATTTTAATTATTATTCTACAGTAACAGATTTAGCTAAATTTCTTGGTTTATCTATATCGCAACCTTTAGCTTTAGCTACATAATATGATAATAATTGAAGTGCAGCAACACTCAATACCGGTGCAAACATATCCATAGTTCTTGGAATGTAAATTACTTCATCTAGAACTTCTTCTAATCCTTTAGTTCCTTGATAACAAACTCCAATGACTTTTGCTCCTCTTGCTTTAATTTCTACAATATTACTTACCATTTTTTCTTTTAAAGCTTCTTGAGTTAATAAAGCAATTACATTTGTTCCCTCTTCAATTAAAGCTATAGGACCATGTTTTAATTCTCCACCAGCATATGCTTCAGCATGAATATATGATATTTCTTTAAGTTTAAGTGATCCTTCTAATGCAACTGCATAATCAAGACCTCTACCTAAATAAAATACATCTTTTTCTTCATACATTTTTTCAGCTATTGCTTTTATTTTTTCTCTATCTTCTAAAACTAGTTCTACCTTTTCTGGTAAATCTAATAACTCTTCTTTTAATTTTTCTAATCTATCACTCTTTAATCTTCCTAATATTTTGGCAAATGTCATAGCCATCATATACATTCCGATTATTTGAGTTGTATAAGCCTTAGTAGATGCAACTGAAATTTCAGGTCCTGCTAATGTATATAATACATGATCAGCTTCTCTTGATACTGAACTTCCAACTACATTAGTTAATGCTATTATAGTAGCTCCAATATTTTTACTATTTCTTAAAGCTGCTAATGTATCTGCTGTTTCTCCAGATTGACTTATAACAATAACTAAAGATTTATCAGTTACTAATGGATTTCTATATCTGAATTCAGATGCTATATCAACTTCTACTGGGATTTTTGCAAATGATTCAATTAAGTTTTTACCTACAAGTCCAGCATGATATGCAGTACCACAAGCTACTATAAATACTCTATCTGTATTTTCTAAATCTTCTTTAGTTATTTTTAAATCATCTAAAAGCATACTCTTTTCCATTGAAATTCTTCCAGCCATAGTATCTCTTATAGCTCTTGGTTGTTCATGAATTTCTTTTAACATGAAATCTTCAAATCCACCTTTTTCAGCAGCATCTTCACTCCATGTAACATGGTAGATATCCTTTTGTATTTCTTTTCCATCTGTTGAATAAAGCTTAACTCCATCATTTGAAAGAACAGCTATTTCATGATCTTCTAAAAGATATACATCTCTTGTATAGCTTAATACAGCTGGAATATCTGATGCGATGAATGATTCATCTTTTCCTAATCCTACAATTAAAGGACATTCTTTTCTTACTGCTATTAATTTATCTGGCTCGTCTTTACAAACAACACCTAAAGCATAACTTCCTTCAAGTCTCTTAAGTGTTTTAATTATAGCTTCAAATAAATTTCCTTCATAATAATAATCAATTAAATTAGGAATTACTTCTGTATCTGTTTCTGATTTAAAAGTATATCCTTCTCCTTTAAGCCATGTTCTTAATGTTAAGTAATTTTCAATTATTCCATTTTGAACTACAGCAATTGTTTCTTTACTATTTAAATGTGGATGTGAATTAACATCTGATGGAGCTCCATGTGTTGCCCATCTTGTATGTCCTATTCCCATGTTTCCTTCAACAGGATTTTCCTTTATATTATCTGCTAAATTAGCTAATCTTCCTTTGAATTTTCTTACTTCAATTTCTCCATTATTAACAACAGCTACTCCTGCTGAGTCGTAACCTCTGTATTCTAACTTTGATAATCCATTAATTAAAAATGAAGTAGCTTTCCCACTTCCTAAATATCCAACTATTCCGCACATATTAATCTTCCTTTCTTAATTCATAATATTAAAATTACAACCTCTTTTAGATTCCTCTAATTATAAATTTAAAAATAGGCATAATAATACTCATAAATACAAAATCTAAATTAAGAAGGTTTTAACACCTAACTGGATTTGTACTATAAATTGCTTTATAGCTTTGCCAGTTGTTAACGGTAGTGCAAATACCGTGGGGCACCCGCCGAAGTTTCGATACTCCCCAACCTCGTCAACTTAAAATTAATTTCATTTTAGTTATTTGATATTTACTATTAATTATTCTTAATAATAAACAATAACAAAAAATTATTTTAAGTCCTGGCGCTTTAATCTATATTACTAACTAAATTATCCCTCCAATCAACTGATTTCATGCCTATGGATTTATTTTATCATATAATTTGAGTTTGTCTACAATATAATATATATCTTTTGGCATAAAATTCTACAAAATTTAATACTTTTATTCAAAAAAAACACTTATATTTTTTTCTTGCATAAAAATATAAGTGTTTTTTAAATGTATATTAAGTTTTTACTATATATTTAATTTTTTTATTGATAATTTAATACAAATTACACCAAATTAGACTCATTTTCTGAAATATCAATTTACTAAAGCTCCACTACCATCTAATTTATATTTTCCTATCATTGTATTATAAGCCATTTGTCCATTTGAATAACAATAATACCATGTTCCATTATCTAATATCCAACCAACTTTCATTTTTCCATCATTATCAAAGTAATACCAATTTCCATCGTTTTTAAGCCATCCTCTTGCATCTCTTCCACTAAATCTAAAATAGTGCCAATAGCCTTTTTCACTGTACCAATATCCACCATTATAATAACTCGATACATCCTTCTCATTATCATTATTGTAATCTGTAAAAGTCTTTGGAATATTATAATAGTTATAATATGCAGTTGGATACTTAGACTTATTCCAATAAAATCCATTGTTTATCAAAAAATCATCACTGACAAGTAAATATTTATCTCTAATTATATTATCATTATTAGTTATATCTAAATTGTACCAATTTCCATTGATATTAACTAAATTCCAAGCATGTCCTGTCCCATTCATAGTACCACTAACTATTCTAGATTCTATTCCTAATATCTTAAACATTTTATATGCTGTCATAGCATAACCTTGGCAAATAGTTTCTTTTGTTGTTAATGCAGAATATACATTATCAGACTTTATACTATAATCATATTTGTATATCTTAACCAAATAATTATTTATAGCTATAACTTTATCTATTGTGCTCATATTAGGATCTATTAAATTATTTACTATTCTTTTTAATTCGCTATCTATAAAATCTTCTTGAGATTTAGTTGTTCTATATTGTATTGTAAATTTATTTTTTGCTCCATTAATTTTAATATTATATGAAGACACTGATCTTTCTAAGTAATCCTCACTATCTATTGCACTATCTAATACAGATTGAATATTATCACCAAAATAATTAAGAGTAAATTCTGTTTCCCAATCTTTTAAATTATCATAAATTTCATTTTTTAATTTATTAGAATCATAAAACGTTTCTGATGCATAAACATTTATGTTTGTAGAAGCTATTATAATTATTCCTATTAATATTACTTTTAATGTGTTTTTTAATCGGTTCATTCTACTCCCCCTAAATATTTTACTTAATTAATATAAATTAATTAATTGTTATATTGTATTTTTAAATTCTTAAAATACACTCCTATATCCACGAATTTTTACTATAATATCAAAACATTATTAAAATAGAGTGTATTACTAAGATGTATTCATAATTTATTAGTAATTATACTATATATTTCAACTTAATGAAAATTCCAAATTATACATATCTATTTATCAATACAGGAGGTAATATGAAATTGAACTTATAAACACTAAAAGAGTATAGTATTTATAAGTTCAATTACTCTGTCCACTTTACTTATGCATATATAAATACAAAGCTAAAACATAGCTAAATTTATGTTACATTCCTGAAGAAAGTGTCCAAGGCTTATCTATTTTTTCTTTTAAATCATTGTAACTGTTAATTAAAGAATTATAACTAACTTCTAATTGTTCAGTAGTCAAAAGTTGCTTATAATAATCTTGCTTTGTAGCTAGTCCAAGATCATATTGAAGCTTAGTTATCTTAGTTTTGTTATACAATACATCAAGCTGTGATTTCATTGAAACTATATTACCTTCTAATGTCACAAGTTTTGTATAAGTAGTAAGCAATGTTTGTTTCATTGTTCTCTTTGCATCACTTACCGAATTCATTGCTGTATTTGCATTATATTCACTTTCTATATCTTTTAAAGAAGCCGATATCCAATTATAATAATTAGTTGACCAATTCTTTAACGCATCTTTATATTCAGGTTTAGTATTTCCCTCTTCATCCTTATAATCATTTTCATTTGGAGGTACTGGTTTAGAGCCTGCTGTACTTGAATAGTTATCTTCAACCCAATCAGCTAATTTTTTATTATATCTAAAATAAGTATCGATTCTCTCATCAAGGTAAGAATCTAAAGATTCATCTAATTTTAATTGTTTGAATTTAACATCGTCCTCTAAATCATAATCTTCAACATCTATATCTGTTATTATTTCAAAAACTTTTTTACTATTCTTTAGTTCCTGTTTTTTTGATTTTCTATCAGCTTTAAGTTTTTCTAATTCAGCTTTAGCATTTTGCATTTCAATTGTACTAACTAATCCTATTTTTTTCTTTAGCTCCATGTTTTCATATTCTTTAGTTTTAATGTCTATATCTATCCCTATGTTTTCTAATTCTTTTTCAAGTATTACTATTGAATTATATTTACTAGTTACATCTACAGATATCTGATCTTCTAAAAATTTTCTTTTTTGTTCATTTTGACTCATTTGTATATCATTATATCCATTATCATCCATATCAACATCTTCATAAAAATCATCTTTTTCCTCAAGCATATCCTGTTTTTCTTCATTCAATACTATCTGATAGCTATTATCTATTGCCGAATCTATAGCCTTCTCTAAACTTAATATTGGCTTAGAGGTATTTGCATTTACTGGCATTTGAATTAGCGAGGCTGAAGTTATTAAACCAGCAATAGTTAATGCAACTAATCTTTTTAAACTATTATTCATTATATAATCTCCTCTCTAAAAGCTTATTATTTATTTTCATCGTTATTATTTAGTATTTCTTCAGTTTTTTCTTCTATTTGTTTTAAATTTATATCATAGTTTGCCTCTTCATTATTAGTATCTATTTTTTCTTTATTTCTAAAAGATAAATTATTTACTTTTTTAGTTATTTTATCTTTTAATTTATTAAATTTATTAAAGAATTTCTTTTCTAATTTATCAAATATCATATAAATAGTAGGTATTAATATAAGTGTTACTAATGTAGATACTGAAAGTCCTCCTATTATTACTACTGCAAGAGGTTGCATTGTTTCTCCACCACTACCAAAAGATAATGCAGTTGGTATCATTCCTACAACAGTTGTCATTGTAGTCATAAGAACTGGTCTAAGTCTAGTTGCCGATCCAATAGCAACTACATCTGTTAAATTATCATTTGGTTTAGCCTTTCTAAGTTGTTCAATATAATCTATTAAAATTATACCATTATTAACAACTATACCGACTAATAATATAGAACCGAGCATTCCTACAACATTAAGATTTGCCCTTGTTATTACTAATGCAAAAACAACTCCAGCAAATGCAAATGGTATACAAAACATTATAATAAATGGTTTGCTAAATGACTCAAATTGAGCAACCATTACCATATAAACAAGTATTATTGCTATAACCATAGCAAATATCAATCCACTCATTGATTCATTCATCATTTCTGTTGCTCCACCAAAAGAAATACTATAATCTCTTGGTAAATCTAATTCGTTTATAGCATTCATAGCTTGTTTTGATGCAGTACCTATATCTAAATCATCTACTGTTGCTGAAATAGTTATAGTATAATCTCCATCACTTTTAGAAATAGATTTCAAACTATCTTCCATAGTTATCTCTGCAAATACTCCAATTGGAACTTCTTGACCACTTTGAGATAAAATTTTAATTTGTTTTATATCATCTAAACTATCAATACTTGATTCTTGAAATTTTAAATTAACATCAACTTTATAATCATCTATTGTAGCTGTTGTCACAGAATCCCCATTTATTGCTGTACGTAACAAACCAGCTATTCCTGATGTATTTATACCGTATTGTTGAGCTTTATCCTTATCTATTTTAAATTGTGCTTCTTTTGTTGTATCAGCTAAAGACGTTGTTACATTTCTAAATCCATTTAATGAATTTAATTTTACTTCTGCTTGTTTTGCTATTTCTTCTAAAACATCTATATCTGGTCCTTTTAGTTCAAGTGAAACTCCATCTGAACCACCAACCATACTACTACTCATATTAACTTTTACTTCGCAATCAGGCACAGTGGCCATTCTTTCAACAATTTCTTTTTCTATATCCTCTGTAGATTTCTTTCTTTCCTTTTCAGGAACTAACTCTACAGCTATATTAGCACTTGTACCACTACTAGATTTTGATCCTGAAGACAAAGTTGTCATAGTAGTTTTTATTTCCTGAATATCTGCAATTTTATTTTCTGCCATAGATACATAATAGTCACTAGCATTTAATTCAAGACCTTCTGGCAAACTTATAGATATACTTAATTTTCCTTCATCTGTTGATGCCATAAAATCAACACCTATAAATGCTGCTCCAAATATAGACCCAATAAATAATAAAATACTTATAAATACAACTATCTTTTTATGATTTAAAGAGATTTTCAATATACTTCTATATCTTTTACTAATTTTATCAAAAATAGGTGATTGTTTTTCAACAAGTTTTTTAGCATTTTCACCTTTACTTAATTTGGCAAAAATACTAGGAACCAATGTTATTGCTACTATTAAAGATAATGACAATGCATATATAAGTGTCTTCGCTAAAGCACCAAACATTATCTTAGTAAATCCTTCAGTAAATAAAATTGGTAAAAATATAGCTACTGTTGTTAATGTTGATGCTACAATTGCATTTGTTACAGTTTGAGCACCTTTTATAGAACAATCATCAATATCCAATACAGTGTCTCTCCTATATTGAAATATATTTTCTATAATAACCGTTGCATTATCAACAACCATACCTACGGCTATTACAAGTGAACCTAGTGTTACCATATTAAGAGTTTCACCTGTAAAATAAAGTAATGCAATAGCACCTATTATTGATGTAGGAATTGCAATAGCAACAACTAATGATGCCCTCATATTTTTTAAGAAAAGAAAAATTACTAAAAACGCAATAACAGCACTTATAGCAAGATTTTGCATTACACTTTTAATTGAATCATTTATATATTCACTAGAGTCATTAACTACTTCAATTTTATATTCAGGATTTTCTGAATTAAGTTTTTCTACTGTTTTATGAACATCCTTCATAACTTGTACAGTATTTGCATCTTGCTGTTTCTGTATATCTATTACTAAACTATTTTGACCATTATACCTATATATAGCTTGTTTCTCAGCAAATCCATAATCAACATCACAGATCTTATCTAACCTAACAGTTTTTCCACCACTTACTGGTATTTGAACTTGTTTTACATCTTCTAACGAATTTAATTCATCAATACCTCTTAAGACTATTTTATCTTCACCTTGAATTATTGAACCATATGGAAAAGTTTTATTAGTAGCTGATAAAGTATTTTTTATAGTCTGCAAACTAACTCCATAATTTGATAAAATAGCAGGATCAGCAGTTATATTTACTTGTGATTTATCTCCACCATTAATTCCTGCTTCAGTAACTCCAGCTACTGATTCAATTTTAGATTGAATAGTATCTTCTGCATATTTCATTAATGCTTCCGAGCTGTGTCCACCAGAGATAACTAATTGAGATATTGCTTGCGCATTCATATCCATTTTAAGAACAGTAGACTTTGTAACATCATCAGGTAAAGTTGATTGCACAGAATCTACCTTTGATCTTACATCATTCAATATTTCATTTAAATCTGTTCCATATTCAAATTGTGCCACAACCATTGAAACACTTTCTTGAGACATAGAAACAGTCTTTTTAACATTAGATATTGCCGATAATTTTTCTTCAATTTTTTCACTTATTTGTTCATCTATATCTTCAGGACCCGCTCCTGCCCATTGCGTTGTTACCATTACTACTGGTATTTCTATATCCGGCATTAAGTTAGCTGGCATCTTCAAATAGCCTATATAACCAAACATAATAACAACCAAAAATACCATTATTATTGTAAGAGGACGTTTAACTGAAGTTTTAGTTAAATTCATAATCTTAGTCCTCCTTTTCTACAGGAAATACTTTACTTCCATCAGTTATAAGTGTTATTCCTCCAACAACTACTGTATCATCAGAATTAATTCCAGATTTAATTTCAACATCTATTGATGTCTCTATCCCTGTTTCTACTGCTGTTTTTATAGCTCTAGTTTCATCATTTACTATGTATAAATATTTCTTACCATCCTCTTCAAATAAAGCTTTTTTAGGAATAGTTATTATGTTTTCATTCTTTTCTAGACTCAAATTAACTTCTGCTGACATTCCTGCTTTTAAAGCATTTGATGAATTATCTATTAATATTTTTATTTGGTATAAAGAAGTCTGTGAATCCACAACTAAAGGCACATATTCAACTTTACCATTAATAGTTTGTCCATCTATTATAACTTCTACATCTTGCCCTGCTGAAAATTTATTTATATCAGCTTGAGCTACATTTATATTCACTTCTAAGGTATTTGGACTAGAAACAATAAATGCTGGTTGTTGTTGACTAATCATTTCATTTGAATCACAATTTTTAGCTGTAATTACACCATCAACTGGTGATACTAATGTAAGTTTATTTAAATTACTTGCTGCTACATCATATGATACTTTAGCTTGTTCTAATTGCTTCTCTGCTAATTCTTGTAACTCAGGAATATTTTTTTCAGTTGTTGTTGTATATGATTTTTCAGCTATATCTAATTGTTGTTTAGCTTGATTTAAGCTAAGCTCTATTTTTTTATATTGATCTTCACTTATTGCATCTCCTTGATACAATGCAGTATACATATCATAATTTCTTTTTGCTTCATCATATTGTAATTGAGCAAGTTTCACCGAATTTTCTAATTGATTTGTTTGGCTTTCTATACTTCCACTTGTAGTATTATTATAATTTGCTTGTGCTAAATCCAATGCTGCTTTTGCTTGACTAACACTATTATTAACATCATCACCTTTTAAAGTCAAAAGTATATCCCCCTTTTTAACTTCTTGTCCAAGTGACACATATGTTTTTTCTATTGTTCCAGCCATTTCTGTTGTAATAGAGGTTTCAGTTGCTACTTTAGTAGTACCTGTAAATACATTTTTATTTTCTATCTCGCTATTTTTTGATTTTTTAACCGATACCGCTATGGATTTTTCTTGTTCTTTTGGTACATCTTTGTTTCCACATCCAACTAGCCACATCATATTAAATATTAATAATAATGCTAAATATTTTTTCATACTTATTGCCTCCAACCCTTCTAATGTAATATTAAAATTAATCTATATTTTAAATTAATGTTGATATTATAGTCCAAAAGAAAAATGGCATTCTGTCCATAAACTTTGTACTAAAATATCAACATTGTTTTAACTATCTGTCATACTTAAAATATCATTCAGTTGTAAAAAACACCATTAATAGTCAAGTTTTATTAATATTAGTATTAATTGATAAAATATAATTAATTATAAATTTATAATTATTCTAAGTCAATAACTTTTCTATCTTGTATATAAATAGTTATTAGTTTATAATTTATTTTATACTATAACGTATGAACGCATATTAAGGAGTTAAATTAATGCATAAACAAGATTTAGATAAAATTTCCGATTCTTTATTAACTTTTTTATTTTTAGTTAAAAATAATATATTTAGTGAAAATGAGTTTATAAAAAATTTTCCTAAACCACCAAAAGAAGTTGAAGATTATATGAATGAATTTCCTATGCCACCATCTCATACAAAAGTAATTCTATATCTTCATAAATCAAATTCTTCACCAATATCTCAAATAGCTAGTAATTTAGGTATATCTAAATCTAATATGACGCCCATAATAGATAAGCTTATAGAATACGGTCTAGTTAATAGATATCCAGATTCTAAAGATAGAAGAATACTTAGAGTTGAATTAACTGCAAAGGCATTAGATATATTTGAAAAATTCAGAAATGCTGCAAAAGCTAAATTGGCAAGTAAAATTGAAATTTTAGATGATGATGATTTATACGCATTAAGTGATTGTGTATCAAAACTATATAATATAATGGATAAAATATAAAAAAATAAGACGGATGAAATCATTCGTCTTATTTTTTATTTATTTTAATTTATAAGTTTAGGCTAATTTCAACACCATAGTGATCAGATATTACATCTTTGTTTATTCCATTAAATATTACTTTAGATGTTATAACATCTAACTTTTTATTACTTAAAATCAGATCTAATCTTAATTTATCTTTATTTTCATCCCAACCATCTATTTTCCCTTTGACTGTAATTCCACTATCAGCTTCTTTTGATATATTAAATGTATCAATTAGACCTTTATTAAGTAAATAATCATATCCTTCATTTCTTATAAACCCATTATTATTAAAATCACCCATAAAGAATGTTATATTATTAGAAACATTTTCTTCTAATAATTTTTTCACTTGATGTTTAAATGGCTCTTCTTCATCTTCCCACCATCCTAGATGACAAGAATAAAGATCTATATTTTCATTATTATACTTAAATGTGACTTTTACAATTTTTCTAGTATTCCAATACTCTCTATCTGTTCCTTTACTTATAAAAAATGATTTTTCATTAATTATATTATGTTTAGTAAATATAGCTAAACCTTCTTCATATTTTTCATAACCTATATGGGAAAAATCCCAAAAGAAATTATAATTAGCATTATTTTTAGCTAATTCTTTTTGTAATAATACTGCAAAGTTATCCACTTTTAGATTACCATCAATACTTTTTGCATCAATAGATTGACTTACTTCTTGAAATGCCATTGCATCATAATCTTTTTCCCTTATTATTTTAGCTAAATACTTTATTTTATCTATTTGATTCTCTTCTTGCCAAGAATGACAATTTAAAGTTAATAACTTCACTTTACTACACTCCTAATATATCTTGAATATTTGACTTTAAAACATCAGCTTTTGGTCCATATATTGCTTGTATCCCTTTATCTTTTATTACTAAACCAAGAGCTCCATTTTTCTTCCAATCTTTTTCATCAGCAACTAAAGCTTTGTCTTTTACTGTTACCCTTAAACGAGTCATACAAGCATCAACATCTACAATATTTTCTCTTTCACCTAATAATGAAATTATTTTTACTGCTAATTCATCACCTGATGTATTTGAATTTGATGAGTTTTGTGAAGATTCATCATCTTCTGAATCTATATAATTTCCTCTTCTTCCTGGAGTAGCAATCTTAAATTTCTTTATTAAGAAATTAAATGTAAAGTAATTTAAGAAGAAGAATGCAATCCCACTAATTACAAAGTTAACTAAATCCATTGATAAACCTGCTCTTACGAACATAGGTACACGAGTTAAAAATTCAACAAATCCGAAAGCTTGTATTCTTACGCTAATAATATCTGCTAAAGCAAATCCTATACCTGTTATAACTGCATATACTCCATAAAGAATTGGTGATACAAACATAAACATAAATTCTATTGGTTCTGTAACCCCTGTTAAAAATACTGCAAGTCCTGCTGATAAAAACATTGATTTATATTTATGCTTCTTATCTTCATCAACATTCTTATACATTGCAAGTGCAACCCCTATTAATGAAGCACTTGAAAGAACTACTTGACCATACTTAAATCTTGCTGGTGTAACTGTTGTTAATAAGTTATTATATGAAGACATATCTCCTGCACCTTTTAAATTTATTAAATCTGATATCCATGCAAACCATAATGGATCTTGACCAGCTATAACATGTCCAGCATTAGCTCCAGTTAAAATAGTATAAACCCCACCTAATTCAGTATAGTTTACTGGTATTGTAAGCATATGATGTAATCCAAATGGTAATAGTAAACGTTCTAAACATCCATATACAAATGGTGATAATATTGGCGCTGTGTCTTTAGATGCTGCAAGCCATACACCAAAAGCATTCAATCCTGATTGAGCAAATGGCCATATAATTGAAAGTGCTATTGCCATCACTACTGATCCTACAATTACTACAAAAGGAACAAAACGTTTACCATTGAAGAATGATAATGCATTAGGTAATTTATTAAAGTTATAATACTTGTTATATAATGTGGCTCCTAAAAACCCTGAAATAATTCCAATGAAAACTCCCATATTTAAAGCTGGTGCTCCAAGTATAGATGTAAAATAATCTCCAACTATTAATTGTTTTCCAAAAAGTGATGTTACTGTTGCAGTTTTATCTGCTAACATTGCTGAACTAACTCCAAAAATAGCTCCTGTAATACGATTAGTAAGTATAAATGCTATTAATGCTGCAAATGCTCCACCTGCACGTTCCTTTGCCCAAGATCCACCAATTGCAACTGCAAATAGAATATGTAAATTACCAATAATACCCCAACCTAAGTCTTCAACAACTCTTGCAATGGTTTGCATTAAAGCTAAATCTCCAGACATGCCTATTAATTTTCCAAGACAAATCATTAATCCTGCTGCTGGCATTACAGCAACAACTACCATAAGCGCTTTACCGAACTTTTGCCAAAATTCAAATGAAAATAGTTTTTCTCTCTTTCCTTCCATTACTCTTCACCTATCCTTATTATAATTATTTTTTCTCAATACCCTTATCCCATAATAGATTCATTACTACATTAATCTATATAATCTACATTCCCATGGTTTTAAATTTATACTACTAATTTCATCATGTTTATCTACTTCGTAATTTGATAAAATTAAGTTTTCAAATTTTAATGTTTCTTTTTCATATTTATATAAATTTTCATTATCTGATAAATTGCATATTATCATATATTTCTTATCACCCAAAATTCTAATATATGAATATATATTTTCATCTTCATCTAAGATAAGTTTATATTCACCATAGCTTAAAGTTTCGCTATTCTTTTTAGTATGTATCATTTTTTTATAGAAATTTAACACTGAATTAGAATCTCTTAACTGTGCTTCAACATTAATTTCTTTATAATTTGAGTTAATATCTATCCAAGGTTTATTATTTGAAAATCCAGCATTTTCACTATTATCCCATTGCATTGGAGTACGTGAATTATCTCTTGATATTGCCCATATTTCTTTAAGTGCTTCTTCTTCTGAAACCCCTGATTCCACACTCTCATTAAATATATTTACCGATTTAATATCATTATATTTATTTATGTTTTCAAATTTAACATTGGTCATACCAAGTTCTTGTCCTTGATAAATAAAAGGAGTTCCTTGCTGCATAAAATACATTAAACCTAATGCTTTAGCACATTCTACCCTATAATTTTTATCATTTCCCCAAGTTGAAATAACCCTTGGAATATCATGATTTTCTATAAATAATGCATTCCAGCCAACACCATTTAAATTGTTTTGCCATTTTGTTAAAGCTTTCTTTAAACCTACAACTGATAATTTAGAATCTGAATCATAATCCCATAAATCAAGATGTTCAAATTGAAATACCATATTAAATTTTCCATCTTCTTCGCCAACCCAAAGTTCTGCTTCTTCAGAATCAACTCCATTGGCTTCACCAACAGTCATAATATCGTAATTTTCAAAAGTCTTATCTGCAAGTTCAGCTAAAAATCTATGTATACCCGGAAAATTCATGTGCTTTTCAAATGAAGATACATATCTTTCATTTCCTTGACTTTTAATGTCTTCGAAAGTTTGATCTTTTTTAATATGACTTATAGCATCAACTCTAAATCCATCAATTCCTTTGTCTAACCACCAATTTACCATTTTATATAGTTCGTTTCTAACATCAGGATTTTCCCAATTTAAATCAGGTTGTCTTTTTGAAAATAGATGTAAGAAATATTCTTCTGTATTTTCATCATATTCCCATGCAGAACCTTTAAATATACTTTCCCAATTGTTGGGTTCAGCACCATCTTTGCCTTCTTTCCAAACATACCAATCTCTTTTAGGACTATCTTTAGATGACTTAGATTCTATAAACCACTTATGTTCATCACTAGTATGATTGATAACTAAGTCAATAATTAATTTCATACCTTTTTTATGAACTTCTGTTAATAATTCATCAAAATCACTCATTTTTCCAAAGTCTTCCATTATATCTTGATAATCACTTATATCATATCCATTATCATCATTAGGAGACTTGTACATTGGACATATCCAGATTACATCTATTCCTAAGTCTTTTAAATAATCTAACTTAGATATTATTCCTCTTAAATCACCAATTCCATCCCCATTAGAATCTTTAAAGCTTCTAGGATAAATTTGATAACCTATTGCTTCTTTCCACCAATTTTTTTTCATTAATAAATACATTCCTTTCGCAATCGGTTGCATAAAATATAAAAATTAAATGACTCATTTTACATACTAACAAAGCCACTGTTTAATTACATTCTTAGTAACTTAAATTTATCATTTGTATTTAAATCTAGGTATTTTCTTCACTTTTGTATTTTGATTATATCAATTTTTATAACCGATTACAAAAGAATTTTTTTCTTTTTAAGATAAAAATTATATATAATTCTTTAGTTTTCATATTTTTTCTCATAATTACAAAGGATTTCTTCGCAATCGGTTGCAAAATGTTATATATGATTCAATAAAATGTATTATTTTATTGAATCTCTAATCACTAAGTTAGTATCAATTATATAATGATCTACCTCTTTATTATTACTTTCTAAAGAATCTATTAGTATTTTAGATGCATAATATCCTAGTTCATATGCATTTATATCAACAGATGCTAACGGTGGATTTTGAAATTCAGCTAATTGTGTGTTATTAAATCCTATGATAGAAATATCTTTTAAATTTTTTTCTTTAAAGACTTTTAATGCACCAAAAGCCATCATATCATCTTCTGCTACAATAGCATCAGGAATTCCATATTTTAATAGTTCTTTTGTAGCTTCAATGCCCTCTTGTTCAGTAAACTCTTCTTTAATTATTATATATTGTTCTTTTATGTTAATTCCATTCATTTGGCATGATACCTTAAATCCATTTACTCTATCTTTAGTTAAATTCCATTCTTTTCTAGCCCCTAAAAAAGCTATTTTTTTCTTTCCTCGCTTAGCTAAATCATTAACCAAATCATATGTCGCCTTAAAGTTATCATTATCTACCCATAAAATTCCATCAGTTTCTTCTGGTCTACCAATAACAACAAATGGAAAACCTGTTTCTTTTAAATATTTTATATTGCTATCATCAGATTTAGCTCTTAATAAACAAATTCCATCTACCAAATTACTACTTATAAAATCCTTTACATGGTGTGCTTCGTGTGCTTCATCTTTGCTAAATGCATAAGTAATATAATAATTCTTACTTTGAGCATATACACTCATACCTTTCATTGCTTGAATGAAAAAGGGATTTGTTAATAAATCTTGTGCTTCATTTGGAAGTATTACACCTATTATTCTTGTTTTATTGTTTGCTAAGCTTCTAGCGATTGCATTAGGTTTATATTTTAACTTTTTAACAGCTTCTCTTACTTTACTTTTAGTTTCTTCACTAATCTGACTGCTATCTGATAATACTCTAGATACAGTTGAAGTTGAAACATTTGCTTCTTTAGCGACCTCTTTTATAGTAACCTTCATAACACCCTCCAAATTCTCTATTCTTAAAATATGTTATTTTGTTTTTATTAATTCTTGTTTTTGTGATCTCGTTAACCTTTTTATTTTATATTCTCTTCTCATAGCCTCTTTTTTATCTTCAAAGATTTCATAATACAAAAGTTTAACTGGAGTTCTTCCCCTTGTATATTTTGCCCCTTTTCCTGAAGAATGCATTTTTATTCTCTTCTCTAAATCATTTGTCCATCCAGTATATAAAGTATTATCTGAACATTCTAAAATATAAACATAATTCATATATAAATTCCCCAAAATTTTCTTATATGTTATTAGTAACTATTATAACATAAAGTAGTCAATATTTTTATATGATAAATAAAAGCGCTTGCATAAAATAAGTTTCGTATAAATATATATTTATGAATCTAACTTTTGGAAAATTTTACACCCCAGGGGTAAAATAAAAATGTGGATTCAAATTTAATGAATCCACATTTTTTAAAGTTATCCACACTTTTTTAATAAATGAAATTGTTATCTACAAAAACTGTGCATAAAATTGTGATAAAAATTTATGTTCTTCTTCTAACCATCTTGCATCTTAATATAATTTATTAGTTATTTATTAGTTTGTCTTCATTGTTCCAACAATAAAGTTTACGTATTTCACTACCAACTTCTTCTGATTTGTGTTCTGCTGCCAATTTTCTCATTGCTTTAAAGTGAGCTTGTCCTCCTGCTTCAGACATATCTAATAAGAAATCTTTTGCAAAAGTTCCATCTTGAATATCCTTAAGTACTTTCTTCATAGTCTTCTTAGTTTCTTCAGTGATTATCTTAGATCCTGTAATATAATCACCATATTCAGCTGTATTTGAAACTGAATATCTCATTCCAGCAAAACCTGATTGATAAATAAGATCTACTATTAATTTCATTTCATGGATACATTCAAAGTAAGCATTTCTTTCATCGTATCCAGCCTCTACTAATGTTTCAAAACCCGCTTGCATAAGAGCACAAACACCACCACAAAGAACTGCTTGTTCCCCAAATAAATCAGTTTCTGTTTCTGTTCTAAATGTTGTTTCAAGCACACCAGCTCTTGCTCCACCAATTGCATTTGCATATGCAAGTGCAGTTTCTAAAGCCTTACCTGTTGCATCTTGATGCACTGCTACAAGACAAGGAACTCCTTTACCTAATTGATATTCACTTCTTACTGTATGTCCCGGTCCTTTTGGGGCAATCATTGTTACATCAACATCCTTAGGTGCTGTTATTTGATCGAAATGAATATTAAAACCATGAGCAAACATTAACATATTTCCTGCTTTAAGATTTGGTGCAATATCCTTTTTATACATTGCTGCTTGTAATTCATCATTTATAAGAATCATGATTATATCAGCTTTTTTTGCTGCCTCAGCTGTGCTAAACACTTCAAACCCTTGTGCTTCTGCTTTAGCCCATGATTTACTACCTTCATATAAACCTATAATTACATTACATCCTGATTCTTTAGCATTTAATGCATGAGCGTGCCCTTGACTACCATAGCCTATTACTGCAATAGTCTTTCCTTTTAATAAATTTAAATCTGTGTCTTTTTCATAATACATTTTTGTCATTTTAACGTCCCCCTAATTATTTAATTTATATCTTCTTCACTTATAAGTTGATTAATGGGTGCACCAGGTGCAACCATAGGAAAAACTTTTTTATCATTGCTTATTACATAATCTATTAAAACAGGTTCTTCTGAGGCAATTGCTTTCTTTAAAGTCTCTTCAAGATCTTCTCTTTTTTCAACCCTAAACCCCTTAGCACCAAAAGCTTCTGCAAGCTTAACATAATCTGTTTGCCTATCTAAAGTCGTCTCTGAATATCTTTTTTCATAAAATAATGTTTGCCATTGCCTTACCATTCCTAGTGCATTATTATTCATAACTATAACTACTAATGGTAATTTATTTTTAACTGCTGTAGCCATCTCATTGCAATTCATACCAAAGCTTCCATCTCCAGCAATATTAAATACTTTTTTATTAGGCTTACCTATTTGAGCACCTATAGCAGCTCCAAAGCCATACCCCATAGTTCCAAGTCCACCAGAACTTAAGAAACTTCTTCTATTAGTATAATTAAAATACTGAGAAGCCCACATTTGATGTTGTCCAACTTCAGTAGTAATTATAAAACTACCATCATTTAGTTTATTCAGCTTATCAAATAAAAACTTTGGTGTTAATTCCACATTGTTGCGTTCATCTATGTGCTTTTCTCCTTTAAGAGAATCTATAAAATTAATCCAATCTTTACTTTCCTTTTTTTCTACTAACGATATTAATTTATTTAATACATATTTCAAATCTCCAATTATTGATGAATCTACTTTTATGTTTTTATTTATTTCTGCTGGATCTATATCTATATGAATTATTTTTGCATTTTTAATATGATTTTGATCACTTATAACTCTGTCACTAAATCTTGCTCCTAATACTATTAATAAATCACATTGAGTCGCACCTATATTTGATGCTTTTGTCCCATGCATCCCAATCATTCCTGTATATAAATTATGATCAAATGGGAATTCAGAAGTACACATTAAAGAAGTAGATACAGGTGCTCCTATTTTTTCTGAAAACTTTATTAGCTCTTCTGTTGCCTCAGAAGAAACAATTCCGCCACCAGCATATATAAATGGTTTTTTACAATTATTTATATAATTTATAGCCTCATGAAATGAACCTTCTTTTATCTTATCTATTCCCTTAGTTATTTTTTTAGGAATTAATTTTTTATATTCTGTTTTATTAGATGTTATATCTTTTGGTATATCTATTAAAACAGGACCTTTTCTACCTTCTTCAGCTATATAAAATGCCTCTCTTATTACCTCTTGAAGATCTTCTATATTTTTTACAATATAATTATGCTTTGTAATAGGCATTGTAATTCCAGCTATATCTACTTCTTGAAAACTATCTTTACCAAGAAGTGGTTTAGATACATTTCCTGTGATAGCTACCATAGGAATTGAATCCATATAAGCTGTTGCTATTCCTGTAACCAAGTTTGTAGCTCCTGGTCCTGATGTTGCTATACATACTCCAACTTTGCCAGTTGCTCTTGCATATCCATCTGCAGCATGTGCAGCTGCTTGTTCATGACAAGTTAAAACATGACGAATTTTCTCCTTATATTTATATAATTCATCATATATATTTAAAACAGCCCCTCCAGGGTATCCAAAAACTGTGTCTATACCCTCATCAACAAGAGACTTTATCAATATTTCAGCCCCCGTTAATAACATTTTATTCACCCCTTTGCTTTACTTATTGCTATTTGCGTATTAATTTAACTATGTTTTAAAAATATGCATTGATACATACAATGCCACTTTGCTTATGTATGTATCAGCGCTTTATTAAAACATAGAACATTACTTTAATATTGCACCTTCACTGGCAGAACTTACAAGCTTTGCATATCTAGATAAGTACCCCTCTTTTACTTTTGGTTCTATTGGTTTAAATTTAAGTTTTCTTCTTTGAATTTCTTCGTCACTTAATTTAACTTCTAATTTTGCATTATTTATATCTATTGAAATAATATCCCCATCTTCTATTAATCCAATCATTCCACCTGATGCTGCTTCTGGAGAAACATGTCCTATTGATGCACCTCTAGTAGCTCCACTAAATCTTCCATCAGTTATAAGTGCAACAGAATCATCAAGTCCCATACCTGCAATTGCTGCTGTTGCCTGAAGCATCTCTCTCATTCCAGGTCCCCCTTTAGGTCCCTCATACCTTATTACAATTACATCACCTTGATTTATTTTCTTATCAAAAATTGCTGCATTTGCTTCCTCTTCTGAATTAAATACTCTAGCTGGTCCTTCATGAACTAACATCTTCGGTAAAACTGCTGCTCTTTTTACAACTGCACCATCTGGAGCTAAATTTCCCCTAAGTATTGCTATTCCACCATTTTCGCTATACGGATTATCTATTGGTCTAATGACTTCATAATTCTTAACTGTTACCCCTTTAATATTTTCTTCTTGAGTTTTTCCTGTAACAGTAATACAATCTAAATCTAAAATATCTTTCTTAGAAAGCTCATTCATGATTGCAGTAATTCCACCTGCTGCATACAAATTCTCAATATGAATATTTGAAGCTGGTGCCAACTTACAAAGATCTGGTGTTTTTGATGATAAATCATTTATTATATCTAAATTCATATCAACCTTTGCTTCATTTGCTATTGCTGTTATATGAAGCACACTATTAGTTGAACATCCAAGTGCCATATCAGCTTTAAGTGCATTCATAATACTTCTTTCATTTATAATGTCTCTTGGTTTAATATCATTTTCTAACATCTTCATAACAGCCATTCCAGCTTTTTTAGCAAGTCTTATTCTTTCGGAAAAAACTGCTGGAATAGTTCCATTTCCAGGCAATGCTATACCTAATACTTCACATAAACAATTCATAGAATTAGCTGTGAACATTCCTGAACATGAACCACATGTTGGACATGCACACTCTTCCAAATCACATAATTCCTTTTCATCCATTGTTCCATTTTCATATGATCCAACAGCTTCAAACATTGTAGTTAAAGAAATATCTTTTCCTTTATGTTTTCCTGCAAGCATTGGCCCCCCACTTATAACAACTGATGGAACATTAACTCTTAAAGCACCCATAACCATACCCGGCACAATTTTATCGCAATTTGGAATTAAGACTAATGCATCAAAAGCATGGGCTTTAGCCATACACTCAATAGAATCTGCTATAAGTTCTCTTGTAACTAAAGAATATTTCATTCCTTCATGTCCCATTGCTATACCATCACACACCCCAATTGTAGGTATAACAAGTGGCGTACCACCAGACATTAAAATTCCTTTTCTAACAGCTTCAGTTATTTTATCAAGATTCATATGACCTGGAATAATCTCATTTTGTGATGAAACTATTCCTATAATAGGTCTTGAAATTTCTTCATTTGTTAATCCTAAAGCCTTAAGAAGTGATCTTTGAGCTGCTTTTCCATGACCTTTTTTTATAACATCACTCTTCATAAATCACTATTCCCCCTTATTTATTTTTTTACAAACTAAATCTCCCATTTCATTAGTTCCAACTTTAATTTTTCCTTCACTCATTATATCTCCAGTTCTATAACCATCTTCTAAAACTGATAACACTGAACTTTCAATTAGCTTTGCTTCACTTTCTAAATTAAAACTATATCTAAGCATCATGGCTGCAGATAATATTGTTGCTAATGGATTTGCAATTCCCTTACCTGCTATATCAGGTGCACTACCATGAATTGGTTCATACATTCCTAAAGTCCCATCACCTAATGATGCTGATGGTAACATTCCAATAGATCCTGTAATCATACTAGCCTCATCAGATAAAATATCCCCAAACATATTAGAAGTTACAATTACATCAAATTGAGTTGGATCTTTTACAAGTTGCATTGATGCATTATCTATATATAAATAATTAACATTAACTTCTGAATAATCTTTTGAGATTTCCCCGATTACTTTTCTCCAAAGTCTAGAAGTTTCAAGTATATTTGCCTTATCAACACATGTTAATTTTTTATTTCTCTTCATTGCTGTTTCAAATCCAATTCTAACTATTCTCTTTATTTCAACAGTGCTATATCTTTCTGTATCATAAGCTGATTCTACGCCTTCTAATTCTTCTCTTCCTCTTTCACCAAAATAAATACCGCCTGTTAGCTCTCTTACAATAGCAATATCTATTCCATTTTTAACTATTTCATCTTTAAGTGGTGATGCATTTTTAAGAGGTTCATATAATACTGCTGGTCTTAAGTTACAATAAAGATTCATTCCACTTCTTAATCCTAATAATGCTTGTTCAGGTCTAACCTTTGCATCAGGATTATCCCATCTTGGTCCCCCCACAGCACCCAACAAAACAGCATGACTTTTTTTACATATATCTAGAGTTTCCTTTGGAAGAGCTTCTCCAGTTTTATCAATAGAACATCCTCCAGCCATTACATATTCATATTCAAATACATGTCCAAACTTTTTCCCAACTACGTTCAATACTTTTATAGCTTCTGTTACTATATCAGGGCCTATCCCATCACCTGGTATTACAGCCACATTATATTTCATAAATAGTCCCCCATTATTTTTATTTATTCCTTATTGCTTACTAAAAATTATTTGTTTCTTATATATCCTATTAGCCCATCATTATCTATAATTTTTTGCATAAATTCAGGAAATGCTTCACCTTGATATTGTTCATTTTTACTTAGATTCTTAATTATCCCTGTTGAGAAATCAACTTCAAGTTCATCCCCAAAATTAATATTTTTCACTGCTTCATCACATTCTAATATTGGTAAACCTATATTTATTGAATTCCTATAAAAGATTCTTGCAAATGTTGATGCTATAACACAGCTAATCCCCGATGCTTTAATTGCTATAGGTGCATGCTCTCTTGAAGAGCCACAACCAAAATTTTTATTAGCAACTATTATATCGCCATCTTTTACATTATTAACAAAATCTTTATCTATATCTTCCATACAATGTGATGCAAGTTCTTTATGATTAGATGTATTTAAGTATCTTGCTGGAATTATTACATCAGTATCAACATTATCACCATATTTAAATACTCTACCTTTTACATTCATATAAAAATCCCCCTTTATACTAACTCTGGATCAGTTATTTTTCCTGTTAAAGCTGATGCTGCTGCTACTGCTGGACTAGCAAGATATACTTCTGATTCAACATGTCCCATTCTACCCACAAAATTTCTATTTGTTGTTGAAACACATCTTTCTCCTTTTGCTAATATTCCCATATGACCACCTAAGCATGGACCACAAGTTGGTGTTGAAACCACTGCTCCTGCTTCAATTAAATCTTTAATAATACCTTCTTCTAATGCTTGCAAATAAATCTTTTGAGTTCCTGGAATAACTATACATCTAACTCCTTTTTTAATTTTTTTCCATTTTAAAATTTCCCTTGCTATTCTTAAATCTGATATTCTTCCATTTGTACAAGATCCAATAACTACTTGATCAATATCTATATTTCCTACATTATCAATAGTTCTTGTATTATCAGGTAAATTAGGAAATGAAACTGTTGGTCTTAAAGTATTTAATTCTATCTCTATAACTTCATCATATTCTGCATCTTCATCAGCTTTATAAACTTTCCACTCTTTCTTAGTATGTTCTTTTAAATACTCAACTGTGTTATGATCTACTGGGAATATACCATTTTTTCCTCCTGCTTCAATTGCCATATTAGCCATTGTAAATCTGTCATCCATGGAAAGATAACTTAATCCATCTCCAACAAACTCCATTGATTTATATAAAGCTCCATCAACACCTATCATTCCAATTATGTGTAAAATTATATCTTTTCCACTTACCCATTTAGCTGGCTTATTTTTAAGAATAAATTTTATAGCTGATGGAACTTTGAACCAAGTTTGTCCAGTAGCCATTCCTGCTGCCATATCAGTTGAACCTATTCCAGTTGAAAATGCTCCAAGAGCTCCATATGTGCAAGTATGAGAATCAGCACCAATAACCACATCCCCTGCAACAACTAGTCCTTTTTCAGGAAGTAAACAATGCTCTATTCCCATTTCTCCTACTTCAAAGAAATTTTCTATCCCCATCTTATTAGAAAATTCTCTAACATACTTTACCTGTTCAGCTGCTTTTATATCTTTATTTGGAGTAAAATGATCTGGCACAATTGCAATTTGACTTTTATTAAAAACTTTATCAATACCAAATTTTTTAAATTCATTTATAGCCACTGGTGTTGTAATATCATTTCCTAAAACTAAATCAAGATTTACTTCGATTAATTGACCTGCTTTTACACTTTCTAATCCTGCATGTTCCGCTAATATTTTTTGAGTCATTGTCATCCCCATTTTTATCATCCTCCTAAAAATATGTTTTTAACTCAGCAAATATTTTAATATTCCTCAACTGAATTTTTAATTGTTGAAATTCCCCTTTGAAGAGCAGTTATCCCTGTTCTAACCATCTCTTCTATTCCATACTCTTCCATGAGTTTTATTAGTGCTGATATTTTATTTTCATCACCTGTCAGCTCTATAGTTAAAGTATTTGGTGAAACATCAACTACTTTGCATCTAAATATCTTTGCTGTTTCATTAATTGCTGCTCTTTCATCTCCACTAGCTTTAACTTTTATAAGTACTAATTCTCTATAAACGGAATCATCAGAAGTAATATTTATTACTCTTATAACATCTTCAAGTTTATTTAATTGCTTCTTAACTTGTTCTAAAACATCATCATCTCCGCTTAAAGTAATCGTCATTCTAGATACTAAAGGATCTTCTGTTCTTCCTGCTGTTATGCTATCAATATTATATCCTCGTCTTGAAAATAACCCTGAAACCCTACTTAATACACCAGATGAATTCTTTACTAAAACGGATAATACATATTTCCTCATAAAATCATACCTCCGTAAAATTTATTTAAAGCAAAAACCACTTTTAATGATACAAACCATAAAAAGTGGTTAATCTCCGCTTATATAAAATATCACTAGGTTCTAACAAACCCTTGCATATAACGGTTGCACACCATTAACTTTTGCTTTTTTTAAAGTTTACTCTTATAAAATATCAAAGTCAACAACCGTAGATTATTTTTACAAAACTTATATATTAAGGAATATTTTTTAATATATATTTTCCATTTAGTTAATAAAATAGCTATTTTATTAATAATTCAAAACTATACTTCGTTTAATTTTATCATATTGATTTTATAATGTTTGTTCATTAAACATTATAATAATACATAATTTTTATCATTAATCTGGATCACCATAAGGTTCCATCATGTCTATAGTTTCAATATCTGGTAATATAGTATCTAGATTATAATCATAAACATTAAAGCTTATCTCCTTTGCTAATAATTTTGATATTATTTCTTCCCTTTCAGCATCAAAAACCACTTGATCGCTTACAATTTCTATGAAATTATCTATGCTATAAACTTCACATCGTCCTTCATCTACTCCTAATTGAGTACATATATTTCTTCTTGGTTCCTCTGCTCCAATTTCCGTTGCATCATTATAATCATCTTTATCAATTTTATGGTCTATAATCCTTTCATAATATATATTTATATAAGCTTTTGCTAATTCTAAATCATCGAACCCCTTAGTATCACCATTTGGCATAACTAATAAATATTCATTATACGGAACTATATTCATAAGCTTTTCCCTCCTTAGCATGTACTTTTGTATATCACCTTATTTATACCCTAGTTTCACAATTGCTATTCTCTAAACAAAAAACTCAATTTTTATTCTTATTGCATATTTTTAAAAATGACCATATAAAAAGAACCATCACAAAATGATTCTTAATCATCTTATGATGGTTCTTTATAAATTTATTAGTCTCAAATTTACTTATATATAATAATTTTATATTTTAGATAAAATTAAGTTAGCTAGACCATGAGCCATTTCATCTATTTCTGCTTGGTTTTCACCTTCTAGCATAACTCTAACTAATGGTTCAGTTCCTGATGGTCTTATTAAGACTCTTCCTACACCATTTAGTTTTGCTTCGATTTCTTTAATAGCTTCCACTATTTCTGTATCTTCTAAGTATATGTTCTTTTTATCATTAGGAACAGTTGCATTAACTAAAACTTGTGGTAATTCTTTCATTACAGAACATAATTCTGATAATGTTTTTTCTTTCTTTTTAACTATTGATGCAATTTGAAGAGCTGTAACAAGCCCGTCTCCAGTTGTATTATAGTCTAAGAATATAACATGACCTGATTGTTCTCCGCCTAACACATAGTTGTCCTTAGTCATTTCTTCAAGAACATATCTATCTCCAACTTTTGTTTTTTCAAGCTTTATTCCTAAGCCTCTACATGCAATATCTAAACCTAAATTACTCATAACAGTTACAACTAAAGTATCTTCCTTTAGTTTACCTATTTCTTTTAGATAATTTGCACATAACATTAATATGAAATCACCATTTATTAATTTACCATTCTCATCAACTGCTAAACATCTATCAGCATCTCCATCAAATGCAAATCCTAAATCGCAGCTTTTTTTAACAACATAATCCATAAGTTCTTCTGGGTGTGTTGAACCACAATTTTTATTTATATTAGTTCCATCTGGATTATCATTAATTACAAAAACATCAGCACCTAAATCTCTAAATGCTTTTACAGCAGATTTATAAGATGCACCATTAGCGCAATCTAGTGCTATTTTCATTCCTTTTAAATTATAAGGAATTGTTTGTTTTGCAAATTCTGTATAATCTTCTAATGCCGCAACTTCGATTCTTTCTCTTCCTAAGTCTATGCCAATAGGACTTGGTACTCCTTCAAAATCACTTTCAATTACTCTTTGAATTTCATCTTCTAATTCATCAGAAAGTTTATATCCTTTATTATTAAAGAACTTTATTCCATTGTATTCTACTGGATTATGAGAAGCTGATATCATTACACCTGCATCTGCATCATATTTTCTTGTTAAATATGCAACTGCTGGTGTTGGAACTACTCCTAATATTACTGCTTCTGCTCCAACTGATAATATACCTGCAACTAAAGCAGACTCTAGCATGTCCCCTGATATTCTTGTATCCTTAGCTACTAATATTTTTGGCTTATGTGCACCTTCTGTTAAAACGTATGCACCAGCTCTACCTAAGTTATAAGCCATTTGAGCTGTTAACTCAGTATTAGCAATTCCTCTAACTCCATCAGTTCCAAACATTCTATCCATATTTTTACCTCGCTTTTTTATTATCTCATATATCTGATTACTATATTATTATGAAATAATAGTAAATTTGATAATTATCTATTTAAGTTGATAATTTTTTTAATTTTATATATAACAGTATAATGTTTTTCATCAATATTGACAATGTTTTAAGTATCTTTTAACTATTTATAGCAAAAGTTTAATAAATTTATTTTTCTAATTTTTCTAAAATTGTTTTATAACCATTGCTACCATAATTTAAACACCTATTCACTCTACTTATAGTTGCTGTACTTGCCCCTGTTGCTTCTGCAATCTCAGTATAAGTTTTTTTACTATTTAAAAGCATAGCAACATAAAATCTTTGAGCTAATGATTTTATTTCATTGATTGTAGCTACATCTTCAAAAAAGTTATAACATTCATCTATATTTTCAAGTTCTAAAATTCCTTTAAAAAATAAGTCTAATTCTTCGCTTTTAATTTTCGAATCTGACGAACTCATTATCTCTCACCTCTTTAATTATTTCATCTTTAAATATTATAACTTTAACTTCTTTTCTTTACAACTTTAATATATCAAAGCATTAATTTTCCGTATTTCTTTCTTTGCTTGGCTTAGTCATTTCTTTAAAGCTTTTAGTTCTCATATCGTCATATATAGCTTTAGTTGGAATAAGCCATACTTCTCCCGTACCTCTATATACATTAACAAAACCTTCACCACTTGTTATAGCACCTGTAATAGATTTAGATGATTTTTCTACAGAAAATTCAATATTTCCAGTCCTTAAAATCGCAAAATTTCCATCTACTTTTAATGTATCGTCTATTAATATACATTTAAATATTTCAGTCTCTGGAACAGGTATTTCTAATGCAACTATTCCATTACCGCTTATTTTAGTTTGACATAATCCTTCATTTCCTAAAAATGCTGAAGATAAATTTCTCTGTATTGATGCTCCTACCTCAATTCCATCTTCACAAGCACAAAACAGTCCGTCATCTACAATTATTTCGTCATCTTCTAATTCAATTAAAGCAAAATGTCCAAAGGATGGTTCTAAGAATATTTCTCCTGAACCTTTATAAATTGGCTTAAACATAGTTTCACCAGTTAATTTACTGGTAATAAACTTTTTACCTAAACCAAATACCCCACCTATATCACTTTTAATATCTATATTACCTTTCATGTAGCTCAAAAGACCTGATTCTAGTTTTACTGAGCTGTCATCAAGTATTATTCTTATTTGTTTTAATTTTATATTACTTTCATTAATTACATTTAATCCAAAAGCTGTTTCTAAATCAGTAGCTCCATTTAAATCACTATATTCTAAAATTTGAAATTTTGAATCATTCTCCATTTCAGTTAACATAGTTAATTTGTTGGTTATATTTAAAGAACTTCTCAAAGCAGTTCCCCCTTTAATATTATAATAATTATTTATTAACCTTGACTTTATTATCGTTTATTATTCATTTATACTATAGCTTTGATCAATAACATTCCAAATTCAGCATCAACTTATTTAAATCTAAGGCTATGTTTTAGCAGAGTGTTGATATATGCATAAGCAAAGTGGACTGAGTAATTAAACTTAGGAATACTAAAATGAGTATAGTCCCATTTTAGCTTGCTCCCAATATAAAATTGAGACAAGCAGTAAATGTGACAATA
>NZ_JAVJAN010000049.1:0-19344 GCF_031344075.1 Clostridium aquiflavi | reverse complement strand
AGCTTTATTTTAGAGTTCTTAAAGTAAATTCCTCTGTCCATGAGCTTTATACTACAATATCAACACTGTTTTAAAACATAGCCATAATATAAAATATTTTTAAATATAGGAGAGATTGTAATATAAGAAATAGAAGAGAGTGGGTGAATGTTTCATGGCAATTGAAAAAAAAAGATTAGGTAATATTCTTATAAATGCAGGAAAAATAAATAGTTATCAGTTGCAAGAAGCATTAAAATCACAAAAAATTCTTGGGAAAAAACTAGGAGAGATACTAGTAGATAGTAATGTTATTACAGAAGAAGAAATAATAGAGTCTGTTGAACAACAAACAGGAATAAAAAAGGTAGACTTAAATACAATAAGCTTTGATAAAAAAGCAATATCAATAATACCTAAAAACTTATGTAACAAATATTCACTAATACCTTTCGGATTTGATAATAATAAAATAAAAGTAGCTATGGTAGATCCACTTAATATTTTTGCAATAGATGATGTTGCAATCTCAACAGGTTTTGAAATAGAAACATTCATATCTAAAAAAAATGACATAAAAAAATTTATAGAAGTATATTATAGTAGTCAGCAAATTAGTATGGCTGCTAAACAGTTAGCTCAAGAAAGTTCAGAGTTAAAAAAGAAAAATATTATAAATATTGAAGAAATAGATGATGTAAAGAATGCACCTGTTGTAAAAATGGTTGAATATCTGTTCAAAAATTCAATAGAGATGAATGCATCAGATATACATATAGAACCATTTGAAAATGAGATAAGAATAAGGTATAGAATAGATGGACAATTACAAACAGTAAATGTTTTAAATATAGATAGTTTAGGTCCATTGATAACAAGAATAAAAATTCTTGCTGGGCTTAATATAGCAGAAAAAAGAATACCTCAAGATGGAAGAATAATGGCGAATATAGGAGAAAATGATGTAGATCTTAGGGTATCAATATTGCCAGTAGTACATGGAGAAAAAGTAGTTATAAGAATATTAAATACATCTAATTATAATGTAAGCAAGGATAAATTAGGTATAAATGAAAAAAATTTAAAGAAAATAGATAAAATAATATCAAATCCATATGGGATAGTATTAGTTACTGGTCCAACAGGTAGTGGAAAATCAACAACATTATATAGTATTTTAAGTGAATTAAATTCTACTAATGTAAATATAGTTACAGTAGAGGATCCTGTTGAATATACTTTACCAGGAATTAATCAAGTTAATGTAAATACAAGAGCAGGACTTACATTTGCAAGTGGACTTAGAAGTATATTAAGGCAAGATCCGGATATAGTTATGATTGGTGAAATACGAGATAATGAAACAGCAGAAATAGCTATAAAAGCAGCTATAACAGGACATTTAGTATTAAGTACACTCCATACAAATGATGCACCATCATCAATAGTAAGACTTATAGATATGGGAATAAAACCATATTTAGTTTCTACTTCACTTGTTGGAATATTAGCTCAAAGACTAGTGAGAAAGATTTGTGATAAATGTAAAGTATCTTATGAAGCTAGTAAATATGAAAAGGAAATATTAGGAGTAAAATCAGGAGAAAAATTAACTTTATATAAGGGTGAAGGTTGTGGATATTGTAATAACACAGGATATTCAGGAAGAACTGGTGTATATGAAATTATGGAAATGACAAGAAAGCATAGAGAGGCTATAAATGATGGAGCTAATTCTGATATTTTAAGAGATATATCAATGAAGAATGGTATGACAACTTTAGGAATGGAGTGTATAGACTTAGTTGTTAAAGGAATAACTACAATAACAGAACTTGCTACAGTAACGCTTATAAAAGAACAGTAATGTTAATTATATTTTAAATTATTAAAAATATAATTAATATATATAAATTATTATACAAAGGATCATATTTTACTAGGGGGGAGAAGCTATGGCTAACTTTAAATATAGAGCAATGAATACAGATGGAGAAAAAATTGAAGGAACTCATGAAGCTGATTCTAAGGGAGAAGTCATAGAATTTATTTCATCTAATGGGTATTACCCCTTAATGGTAGAAGAAATAATTAAAAGTAAAAAAATTGAATTTAAATTTAATAACAAGATCAAATTTAAAGATCTTTCAATATTTTGTAGACAATTTTATACAATGTTAGATGCAGGCGTACCAATACTTACTTGCTTAGATATATTGACTAGTCAAACTACAAATAAAAAACTAAAAGAAACATTAAAAGAAGTTGAAGAGGATGTAGAAAAAGGAGGAATACTATCTGATGCCATGAGAAAACATAATGAAGTTTTTCCAAATCTTTTAGTAAGTTTAGTTGCGGCAGGTGAAGAAAGTGGTAACTTAGATAGCATAATGCTTAGAATGGCCAATCATTATGAAAAAGAAAATAAAGTAAATAATAAGGTTAAAAATGCAATGATATATCCAATAATATTGGGATTGGTAGCAATTTCAGCAGTTATATTTATATTAACTTATATTATGCCTACATTTACGACTATGTTTACTGAAAATGGAATAAGTTTACCATGGAGTACTAGATTTTTACTTTGGTTAAGTGGTTCATTAAAGGAAAATTGGTTTATGATCTTGCTTGCAATAATAGGAATTATTATTGCAATTAAATATATTTTTAAAACAGAACGTGGCGTAATTGCAGCAAGCAAGTTAAAGCTCAAATTACCAGTCATTAGAAGACTTAATGAAATGATTATAGTGTCCAGATTTACAAGAACTTTATCAACATTACTTTCAAGTGGATTACCATTAGTACAAGCTTTAGATATAGTTATGAGTGTTATTGATAATAAAATAGCTCAAAATGCAATAATAAAAGTTAAAGAACAAGTAGTAAGAGGAGAAACATTAAACTCCTCATTAAAAGAAACTGGTGTTTTTCCACAAATGTTGTATTCAATGATTAAAATCGGTGAAGAAACAGGATCTCTCGATGAGATTTTAAATAAGACCGCTGATTTTTATGATGAAGAATTGGAAACAACAATACAAGGAACAGTTGCACTAATGGAACCAGCATTAATAGTCATAATGGGTCTTATAATAGGATTTATAATAATTTCAATAATGATTCCGATGTTTGATAGTTATAATCAAATTTAAAGCTTTGTTTTTAGTTAATGTTGATATTTTAGTATAAAGCTCATGGACTGAGAAATTTACTTTAAGAATACTAGAACAAAGATTAGTCTAATTAATGCGTGCTCCAAATGAAATATTTGGACAAGCAATTAATTCAACAAATCTTTATTAAGAATTCTAAAAAGCAAATTTCAATACCAACTCGCCATTATACTAAAATATTAATAATAATTTAAAACAAGATCAATAATTTATAAGGGGGATTCTCTATGAATAACTTATCAATCAAATCAATGTCAAATCAAATCTCAAAGAAAAAGAAGAAAGGTTTTACATTAGTAGAACTTATCATCGTTATTGCAATCATTGGAATATTGGCAGCAATTGCTATTCCTAAATTTGGACAAGTAACTAAGGATGCAAACTTAAAAGCTGATATTGCAACTGCGAAGAATCTTCATGGTGTAGCAGCGATGCTAGTAGCTAAAGGAGATAAAAGTTTAAAAGATTTAAGTGATGCAGATGTAACAGCAGAAGTATGGAAAAATATTGATGGTAAAAAAACAACAACAAAATTAACTAATAAAGACTTTGTAGTTAATATTGATAAAGATAGTGGAAATATAACAGTAACTGATGGGACAAATTCAATATATCCTGATTCTACAGATTACGCAAAAATAAAAGATGAAGACAAAGATAAGAACAAAGATAATAAGTAACGACAATTTTAAGTTAAAGAAAATAAATAATTAAATAACTATATCTAAGTGTAAAGTCTAATTTTAGGCTTTACACTTTCTAATATGTAGATAAGTAAAGTTAAAATTTATAAGAAGAATTTCTTTTAACTTTAAAAATAACATAGTGAGTTATTATATTTTAATTAAAATATAAATTTTGCATTTAAAGGGGGACATTAATAATGTTTAAGGATTCAGTATTAAGATTTACATTAAAGAAAAGAAAAAAAGGATTTACATTAGTAGAACTTATTATTGTTGTAGCAATTGTTGGAATATTAGCAGGTATTGCTATTCCTAAGTTTGGACAAGTAACTAAGGATGCAAATATAACAGCTGATATTGCCAGTGCTAAAACTTTACATGGAGTAGCAGCGACGCTAATAGCAGATGGTACTATTGCAATTAAGCCAAGCACTGGAGAATATCCGGACAATGTGACAAAAGCTGTAGAATCTAGACTTGATGGAGAAAAATATCCTAAAGTTAAAGCATTAGATGGATATGAATTTGCAGTTGGAATTTATAAAATGGATGATATAAGAGTATTTGTCACCACTAATAAGACTGGTGAAGATGTAATAGAAGTATATCCAAATGGTAAAGGAATATATGAGATTGAAAATAAAGGAGCAGATAAATAAAAATATTATATTTAAAGAAGTTAAATTGTAAAGCTTATTTTAACTTTACAATTTAATATATACATAATATTTAAAGTTTAAGATTAACAAATTAAAATAATTTAAGAATTTCAATAATCATTGTTCTTGGAATTAAAATTATAAACTTTTCAGATTAAATATATGACATAAAAGATAAGTATTTAATAAGGGAGGGAATTTTTAATAAAGTGGGTAAATTAAATTTTGATTTTAGTAAATTAAAAGACTTTATGAATTTAGACATAAAGGATTTAAAGACTAAATTATTTAAAGATAATAAAAAACATAAATCTATTAAAATTAGAAAAGAAAAAAAGAGAAAAGTTGTAGCGTTTGATATCGGAAGTACAAATATAAAGATAGCAGAGGGCACATATTATAAAGGTGTATTATCGGTTGAAAAATTAATAGACACTGTTACACCAGCTGAAGCAATTATTGATGGTAGTATTGAAAAAAAAGAAGCACTTGTTTCAATTTTGCAAAAGGTATTAAGTGATAATGGAATAAATGCAAAGGAAGGAATATGTACAAATAATTCATCTTTAATTATAAATAGAGAAATTCTTATTCCAGATGTAAAAGAAGAGGAATTAGATACTGTTGTAAGGTATGAAATACAGCAATATTTACCTATAAACTTAGACGATTATATATTACAAATCACTATGATAGGTGAAGAATTTTCTGATGATGGTAAAAAATTAGAAGTTAGAGCAATTGCTTATCCAGAAAAGATGGCTAGAGGATATTATGATCTTTTAATGGCTTTAAATTTAAAGCCACTTGCTTTAGATGTTAACTATAATGCTTTAAATAAATTACTTAATTATATAGAGGTTATAAATGAACATAAATTAAATATTGAAGAGGCTGTTGTATTTATTGATATGGGAGCAACTAGTTTGGATGTAAATATATATAATAATGGAATATTAAAATTCACAAGAATAATAAAGGCGGGCGGAAAATATATCGATGAAATTTTATATGAAAATGTGAATATTCCAATAGAAGAATTAGAAAATTTTAAAGTAAATAACATAGATTTAAAAGAAGACGAACTAGATTTTCAAAATCATATAATTATAGGTACTTTAGATGAATGGATAGATAAAGTAGAAAAAATAATACAATTTTATAAGACTAAAAATTTTGGTGATGATGTTAATAAAATATTCATATATGGAAGAACATCCAGGATTAAAAATTTAGAAGAGTATATAACATCTAGAATTGGAATAAAAACAATAAAAATAAGAAATATTCCCCAAATAATTAATGATTCTAATATTGATATTGGTGAAAATATAGATAACTTCATTAATGTTATTGGTTCACTTATAAGGTTATAGGGGGGAGGTTTAATATGCGAGATATAAACTTTTTTAGTTCCTATAAAGGAAAGAATCAAGAAAAAAGAAGTGCTATGATATATATTTATGGAGCTATGGGCATTATTGGAGGATTAATAATCATAACTTTAATTTTTAATAGTGCTAGGATATTAATATTAAATAAAAATATAGAGAATTATAATGAAAAACTAAATAATTCAGAAATACAGCAAAAATTTTCTGAAGCTGAAAAAGTGAATGATAAAATAAGCACTTTGACTAAATATGATACAACATTAAATGATGTATTATCTAGGGTAAATAATAGGAATAATGTTTCAGATTTAGTATTAACTGATATCAATTCAACCATACCATCTCAAATTTCATTTAAAACTTTACAAATTAATAATGATGCCTTAACAATTCAAGGAGTATCATCAAGTAGGGATGCAGTAGGGGAATTTCAACATAATTTAAAAGAATTATCAATTATGAAAGAAGTATTTGTTAATTCTATAGATGTTGATAGTTCAATAGAAGGTCAATATTCCTTTGATATTAAATGTGTATTAGGCATATTAAATGTGCCTTAAAGGAGTGTAATTTAATATGAAAATAAGTAAAAGGGAAAAAGTAATGTTAAGTGTACTTGCGATTGTTCTTATTGGATTTTTTTATTATAAATTTATATACTTAAATCAAACTTCAAAGATAGCAGATAAGAGTAAAAATAAAAATGAATTAGAACAAAAATATAATAATATTATAAATACTATAAATTCATTAGATGACAAGAAAAGTGAAATAAAGATTTTAAATACTAAAGTGTCATATAAAGCAGATTCGTTTTATCCAACTATAAGTCAAGAACATTTAATATTAGAATTAGACAAGTTGTTAAAAGATAGTGGTCTTGAAGGTGGTTTTATATTTAACAAGATAGAGGTAGCAGAAGTACCTGAAACAGAGAAAACTCAGGAGAATTTAAAGGAAAGTACAATTACTCAAATGACTGAAAAATATAATGATAAGATTAATAGTATTATTGAAAAAAATAATTCTTCATCTGAGAGTGATAATTCAAAAAGTGAATCAAATTCAGATGAGTCTTTATTAAATGATTCAAAAGATACACAACATAAAAGTAAGTCATCAAGCAATAGTGAAAATAGTTTAGGTGAAAATGATAGTAACTACAAGGAAGAGGTAGAACAAATAAAGTTTGAATTGAATTTTTCAGGATCATATGCATCACTAGATACTTTTTTGAATTCTATTAGAAATTATGAAAGAAAAATAATTGTAAATTCTATAATTATATCTGAAAAAACTATAGATCAAGTAACAGGAACAATGAGTTTAGAGATATATGCTATGCCTAAAATAAATGATGACTTGGAAAAATATTTGAACTGGACTGTGAATAATATTTATGGTAAATCGTCGCCTTTTAGCTTAGATGGTTCAGTTGGAAATGTAATAACAGATGGTGAAAAGACAGATAGTGATTTTCTAGTTTCGGTGAAATCAATAACTTCAGAGTTACCAAGTATTATAATGGGAAAAAGTAATGATAAATCAAAAGCTACTTATATATATGCAAATAATAATGATGTAGAAGAAGTGGAAATTATAATAACAGAAATGTATGATAAATACTACTATAAATATAAGACATCAAATGGAAGCTATCCTATTGATTACAATGGATTAGGAGAAGAATTTATAGTGAATTCAGATAATATAAATATAAAAGTTTTAAGTGAAAACAGAGTTAATTCAAATGATAAATCAGGATTAAAAATAAATATTATAAATAAAACTGATAAATTAGTTAATGTGGAAATAGACAGTGATGATTCAAAAAATGCAAGAGTAACAGTAGATGGTGATAGTAAAAATATAAGTGTTAATAATAAGTAGGGATGATTTATGAAAAATTTGTATAAAAGGGACAGAGAGTTTACTTTAAAAATAAATCACAAAAACAGAGGTTTCACACTAGTAGAAGTAATATTAGCATTTGCAATTTTTGCAATAATAATGAGTGGAACATATGGCATCGTTATGACATCTATGAGAAATAATAAAGCAGGTGAAGTTAAACAAATAGCTACATTGTATGGACAGCAGATATTTGAAGATATTAAGAGTGGAGAAATGAAAAAAAATGATGATATAAATTATGAACTTTCAGGAATAAACTTTAAAGAGATTTCTTCCAATGAGAACAAAAAAGAATTTCAAGGGGATAAAGAATTTGGCAATGGATATAGTGCAAAGATAGCTTTAAAAAAGGTAAATAGCATTTCCTTAGATAAAGATAGCAGTAACTTAGAAGAAAATAATTATTATTTAAATAAGGAAAGTGAAAATAATAATAAAGTATATGAATTTAAATACAATATTGAAACTTATGAAAATGGTTCATCAGTAAAAATAGAAAATAGTAAAGGTAACAATATTACAATTACTAATGTTGATGAAAAATTAAATATTATTATAGAAACAGAGACCGCTTCAAATAAAAAGAATGTATTAATAAAATCAAATAATTCATCTGGGGAGTTAGAAGACAGCAAAGCAATAAATAGTGGTAGTAAAGATAATCAGATAAAGATAATTTTTAATTTTTATAATTTAAAATTTGAAAATGTAGACGGAAAAACTCAATATAAGGATGTAGAGATAGAAGTATATAATAAGGATAATATTCCATTAAATATAGAATTGCAAAAATCAAAAGAATTAAAAGTAGGTTTAATTACTAAAGAAGGGAAAGTAAGAGAGTTTACTAATAGATCAGAGAACGAAGATTTTGGGTTAGGTGAATTATATGATATAGAAGTTAAAATACAATATAACAAAGGAAATACTGAATTTGTAGGTAATGCTATGTACAATATTTATATAAAGTAGGCGGTGATTAAATGAAGAAAAAACAAAAAGGATCTAGTTTAATTACTGTAGTTATTATTTTTACTATTTTAATTACGGTAGGAACAGCATTGTTATCTATGACTGTTGGAGACTACAAAATGAGAATTAAAGAAAGTAGAAAAATTAAAAATTTATATTCATCAGATTCAGGTTTAGATGTGGCATATGATGTTATTGTTAAAACATTTGATGGTGCAGTTAAATTTGGAGATTTTAAAGCAAGACAGCTTAAAGCTGGACAATGTAAGGGTGGTCCTAATTTAGAAAAATATAATGAGGCTAAAAAAGAATTTGAAGCTGCTAAGAAAAAAACTTATAGTACTGATGCAAAAAGAAGAAAAGCTATAAGAGCAGCAGAAAAAAAGTTTAATGAAAAAGTAAAAATGTTATCGGACTTAGAATTTAAGAGATGTTTTAGAGTGTTTATATCTAAAGAAAAGAGTCCAGACACTGATTCAGAAGGAGATATACCTAACAACATACTAGCATACTCAATTTGTAATCAAAGATATAGTGATATTGATTTATCAGATAAAAACCTAGATGAAGATATAAAGTCAAATGATTTTAAATATTCATCATCAATAAAATTTACAAATGAAGAAAGTAAACCAGAACTTTTTGTATGCAGTAAGGATAGTGTAGATAAGCTAAAAGAAATAGTAAATGAAGATGGAAAAGACAAAGATTTGACTTCAATAAAGGATGATATTTATGGAATTTCCTATGATTCAAACAATGATGCATTTAAGATTCAGGTAACTTCAAAATTTATAGATAAAAGCAAAAATAATAATGATATTACTAAAAATAATCTTAGAATAGTTCAAGAAACCTATACAATAAATGTCCCTAATAATGAAGATGTAAGTTTTAGGGAAAGTACTGGAGTTGTTGGTACACTTGATGATGTTAAAAATATATCATCAATAATAGTGGGAAAAAACATGAAATCTGATGGTTACAATCATCAAGGAATATATGATAATGAATTTTTTAAATTAAATATAAATGGAAATATATTTGTTCAAGGAAATAAAAAGGAAGATGGAAATCGTGTTTACTCCAAATATAGAGGTGGGATAAACATAAATACTAGTGAAGTTATATTTAATGGTGAAGTAAATACAGCAAGTACATTTAATATTGAAGATAATGCGAAATCTACAGTAAATGGAAACTTATATGCACTGAATATTTTTGCAGGTAAAACTACTGATGGAAAATATGCCAATGAATTTGGGGGAAGTTCTAGTTTAAATATAAATGGGCAAGCTGTATTAGATAATGACTTAACACTTAAAGGTGTAGATACAAGTATAAAAATAAAAGAATTTTATGGATTAAATGATAAGAATATTGAGTCATCTAAAAACAATACTTCAGATAAACTAGAAAGAACATCTAGTAGCATTATAGTTAACGGTAATAAAAAATCAGGAGTAAAAATAACAGATTCAGCATATATTATGGGGGTTGCACATATAGCTGATGGTGATATTTCATATACCACTGGAGAATCAACAGGGGTAAAGGGAAATTATATAGCTTATGTAGACGAGAAAATAGCAAGATCAAATGATCCCTATGATGTAGGAAATTATATATCAGGAAATCTTCAAGATAAGAGTGAAAAGTTTACTAATTATTGGGATGACGGTAGAAAAGAAATAATTGATACTGGTGGGATAGAGCTTCCAGAAAAAACTTATGCCATAGGGGCTATTGTATATAAAGATGCAAATGGAAATACAGTTATTAAAGATAAAACTTATGAAATTAATGTTGAAGATTCTATAAGATCAAAAAAAGAGGAGTTCGGTAAGAAAGTTTATAATTTAAGTAGAGAAACATCTAAGGATATTGCAATGGAGTTATATAACAATATGGGAAATAACAAAAATCCTATTGAATCAATTATAAATTTAGAAAATATACCAAATAGTTATGATTTAAATGATTCAATAAATAAAAGTAAAAAAGCCATATTTAATAGTGATTCTGATACAACTATAGTTATAAAAGGAAAAGGATCAACTACTAGTAATGATTGGGAAAATAACAAATTAATTATATTAGATTCTGGAAATGTAAATTTAGATTTAGATGCTGTTATAGTTACAGCTGGTGATGTAATTATTGATGGAAATGTTAAATTTAAAGGAAATATAATTACAGAAGGAAATTTAAAAGTCCAAGGCTTTGGAGATAAGACTATAACTTATGATAACGATACTATAGAGGAAATATATAAATATAATAAAGATGTATTTAATTCTGTATTTGTTGATGATACAAAGGACTTAAAAGATAGTACTGATGATGAAACAAGATTTATAAATGTTGACTATGATTTAAATAAATTCTTAAGTAGCAGGTTATGGAAGATAATAAGATAGTAGGGAGGTGGATTTAATGTTTAGGATAAAGAAAAAAGGTTTTACCTTAACAGAACTAATAATAGTTATGGCGTTAACACTTGTTATATTAGGAATGATATTTCAAATGTTTAATACTAATAATAGAATTATATCTGATGTAGACATTAGATCCACTTTACAAAATGAAGGACAAGCAATACAAGAGAAATTAAGTGAAATTGGAATGCAAGCAAATAGCATGGATTATAAAGAAGAAAACAATGATGTAAAATCTATAAATTTTGTAGTATTGAATGAAGATGAAAGTAAGAGTGAATTTGAAATAAAGAAAGAGGGTACAGAGCTTACTATAGTTGAATGTGAAGAAGAAAAAAACAAAATAAGCACAAAAAAGTTATCAAATAATTTAAATAAAATAAATATAAAATCTAGAAATGATAAATCTGCACAAATAGAGATTATATTATCTAAAAAAATGGGTTATAGTGACATAAAATATCCAGTGAATGTAAAATTTGCATTTAGAAATAAATATTAAAGACAAAGTTATTTAAACCTAATAGTATATGAAAGTTTTAGAGTTTCATATAAAAATAAAGAGGGTGAATTTAATGAGAAAAATCAAAAGTTATATGTCTAAATTAATAAATACAAAGAGAAGGAAAGATACTTTCATTGGGGTTGTAAGTATCTTTTTAATTGTGGCTATGATAAGTGGGCAACTTATAGTTGTCAATGCAATAGATAGAGGAATTTCTGATAAGCCATCATTTGATGTGGAAATAACATCAGTAACTCCAGAAAATCCAGTTATTGGAGAAGACATAAAGGTTGATGGAAAGATAATTCCAAGTGATTTTAAATGTAATATTCCTAAAAAAGAAATTGTATTAGTACTAGATACTTCAGGAAGTATGAAAGATTCTAAAATAAAAAAAATGAAGAATGCAGCAATAGAGTTTGTAAATAAAATAAAGAAAATACCTAATTTAGATATTGATATAGTTACTTATTCAACTAGCGGTTATACTTATTTAAATAATGGAAATACAGAAAAAGATTTATTAAAAATTATAAATTCTATTAAAGCTGATGGCGGAACTAATACTGGAGAAGGTTTAAGAAAAGCTACTTATATTTTAGATTTAGAAAAAAATAAGAATGCAGATAAATCTATTGTATTTATGTCAGATGGAATGCCAACCTATTATTCTATACTAGCAAAATACTATTGGTGGGATTTTCTTAAGCTATTTCCGTATAAATCATATTATGATGAAATAAATAATGAAATGATTTATACAGATGATCATATTTGGGAAATTAATAAAAGAAATCCTAGAGTTGAAGGTAGTGGTAAAGAAGAATCAAATAATGTAGATAAATCAACTAATTATGCGACTACTATAGGTAATATAATCAAAACAAAGAAATATAATATATATTCAATTGGATATGCACTAGGAGATGAGAATAGTACAGGAAATATGTTAATGAAGAAGATACATGAATCTATGGGCGGAATTGTAGGAGAAGATGGAACATTTTTTATGTCAGATGAAAATGCTATAAATGAAGTGTTTAACAATATAGGTGACAAGATAATTGCTGGGTATACTATTAAAGATGTTAAGTTAAATCTAAATTTAAATGATAATTTCAGTTTAAATATAGGTGGAAATTCAGTCAATATAAATAATATAAAATATATAGTTGATGAGAGAAGAAGCGATAATAAGGAAGTAGTTTATCATGCAGAACCAGTGCCATTCTCGTTTATAATTAAAGGAAAAGCGCCTGGAACCTATGAAGATATATTTAAAGACTCATTTATAAATATTCCTTGGAATAATGAGGATATAAAACTTAATGTGTCTAGAATAAATATAAATATATCAGAAAATAACTTACCTAATATAAATGCAGAAGTTAAATCTAATAAGAATGAATGCACATTGAACGAAAATATTAATTTTAATTGTATAGTAGCACCAGAACCATTTAAGTTTAATAGTAATAGTGAAATTAGTAGTCCTAAAGATGTGGTTATTTTATTAGATGTATCAACTGCAATGAAAGATAAGATTGGAGAAAATACAAGTGCATCTAATAATAAACCACAAAAGGGAGTGGATGGAATAGTAGAACAATCAATATTTAATAAATTATTAAGCAATAATTTATTACAAGGTGTAAAAACCAGATATGATATAGTTACTTATTGTCATAAAGTATGTGATACATCTATTGATGATATTGATATCAGCTGTAATAGTGAAAGTGATTATGCTGATAAATTCAAAACTAATGTACTTAATAACATTTATTTATATGATTCTAATAAAAGAAATATAAGCCAAGCATTAAAACTTGCAGGGCAAATTCTTGATGATGGAATCAGAGAACCATTTACTAATAAAATTGATGAAGGACGTGGAGCTGCCACTAAAAATATAATTATAATTGGTGGAGGTAGTATTAATTTAAATGAGGATGGATTACAGGATGAAATAAATAGTATAAGAGAAAAAAGATATAATAATATAATTACTGCTAATTTAGGTAACATTGATTCTGGAAGTAGTGAACCTAATAACAATTTAAAAGATTTACACTATAACTTAATTGGAAAAAAAGACAATGGTGATAATATATTAGAAAAAAAGGAAAATAAGTATTTTATAAATGTAAACTATAGAAACATTGATACTTCTAATCCAGAAAATATATTTTCGGATAGCAATAATTTAAATTCTAATAATTTTATACAAAATAATATTCTCCAAGATATAGCAAGAATATTAATGGGAGAAAAACAGAAAGAATATAATCTTGATATAACACTTAAATTTAATATAGGCTCAAATTTTAAAGTGGTATCAGGTATTAATTCATGTGAGGAGGAAGGGTATGATTATCATAGTCCCATAATAAATGTAAAATATATATTTAATGAAACTACTAAACAATATGAATCAACACCATTACCATATGATTTTATAATACAGCCAAGAGTAACAGGAGAATTAGGTTTTGGAGGTAATAATCATATAATATATAATAATTTAATTGGCAATGAAATTAGAAAGCCTATTAAAATACCTAAAACAATAGTAATAACTGGTTTGAAGCACGGAGTATATACTGGTATAGTTGGCGGTGCTCCAAGGATAAATAGTGGAATACCAGAGTGCAATAAAAATTCTAGCATTAATTTTGGAGCTTATTTTAAATATAATGGAGAATCAAAAGCTACACTAAATATTAGTGAAGAAAATGAAGTGGGAATTGATGAACCAATTAATATTTATAAGATAAAAAGTAATAATGAGTTACAATTATTAAATACTATTGAAGCATCATTAAGTAAATCATATAGCATAAATTTAAGTGAATTAGGTTTAACCAGTGGTGATAATGTTTTAATAGTGTACAATGAAAAAATTATAGTATCAGGGGAAACGCAATTACCTAAGACATTTGTTAATACTATAAAATTAGATAATAGTAATCCATTAAATGCATCAGTTAATATTACAGATTTAGAAATACCAGAATTATTCTGATGTTGGTGACAGTCACTTTTTCATGTTGGTGACTGTCACCCATGTTCTGTGGTGACAGTCACCAGCATGGACTAAAATGAATAAAATTACTTTAGATGTTCATAATTATAGAAAAAAGCTTAAGGAGAATATTTATGAGCAGGAAAAATAGAGAATGGTATCAAAATTCTATTATGCATGTAACTTCTAGAGGAAATCGTAGAAATTATATTTTTGCAGAAGATAGAGATTATAGAGTTTATATAAATTTAATTAAGGAATGTATAGAATATTTTGAAGGTGAATTTGAAGTATTGGGATATACTTTGATGACGAATCATATTCATTTACATATTCAAACTAAAGAAATTCACATAGGATTTTTTATGAAAAGGCTTAATAATGCCTATGCAAAGTATTTTAATAAGAAATATAACTATGTTGGACACCTTTTTCAAGAACGATATTGGTCACAAGTAATTAGTAATGATATTCAGATGTTAGAAACAAGTAAATATATTCATCTTAATCCAGTGAGGGCAAATATGGTAAAAAAACCTGAAGAATATAAATGGAGCAGTTATTGTGTTTACATAGGAAAGAAAAAAGAAAAGGTAGTAAATTGTAATATGGTATTATCTTTTTTTAAAACTGAGAATTGTCGTGAATTATACAAAAATTATGTAGAGGGGTGACTGTCACCCATGTTCTGTAGTGACAGTCACCAAAGCACTAATGGTGACTGTCACCATATAGTGCCATTAATTTATCAAATGCAGGTAATGAGTTTTTGATTTTCTCATAAGATATGCAGTATGATAATCTTACATAACCTGGACATCCGAAGCTTGAACCAGGAACTAGTAATAAATTAAATTGCTTAGCATCTTCACAGAATTTTTTATCATCTTCAATTGGAGTTTTAGGGAATAAGTAGAATGCGCCTTGAGGTTTTAAGCATTCAAATCCTAAACTAGTTAAATGATTATATAAAAGATCTCTATTTCTCTTATAAATATTTACATCAACTTCAGCATCTAAAGATCTTGCAATAACTCTTTGGAATAATGAAGGTGCATTAACAAATCCAAGAATTCTATTTGCTATGTTTAATGAAGATTTTATGTCAGAGAAAGCATCTATATCATTATTTATAACAACATATCCAATACGTTCTCCTGGTAATGATAAAGATTTACTGTATGAATATCCAATAAATGAATTTTTATAATATTTCAATATACAAGGAACTTTAGCATTATCATAAACTATTTCTCTATATGGTTCATCTGAAATTAAGTAAATGTTAGTACCAAATTCTTTTTGTTTTTCTTCAAGTATAGAAGATAATTTCTTTAAAGCTTCATCTGAATATATAACACCAGTTGGATTATTAGGTGTATTTATTATTACAACCTTAGTTTTAGTTGTGATTTTTTCTCTTAGTGCATCCATATTAGGTTCAAATGTAGACGTATCTGGTTCAACAACAACTAATTTTCCATCATAGTTATTAGTGTAATGTCTATATTCACCAAAATATGGAGCAAAAGTAATAACTTCATCTCCAGGATTTAAAAGTGTTTTTAACATAATATTTAAGCCACCAGCAGCTCCACAAGTCATAACAATATTTTCATTAGAAAGATCTAATTTATATTTATTATTTAAAAATTTACTTATTTCATCTCTAACATCTTCATAACCTGAATTGTTCATATATCCATGAACAAGATTTGGAGATTCTTCACTTAATATCTCATTTATTATATTTTTTATATTTTCAGGAGGTTCAACATTTGGATTTCCAATACTATAGTCAAAGACATTTTCTTCGCCATAAATACTTGAAAGTCGTTTTCCCTCTTCAAACATAGCTCTTATAGCAGAATTATTTGCTACTAAGTTTTTCATTTTATCTGAAATCATTTTTTTCACTCCTTAAATAAATTACTCATAAAGATATTTTAACATAAATTTTGAAATAGTGTTTATTATTACTAAAAATGAGTGGAAAATTATATCTAAAATAATATAAAACTGTAATTAAATGGTTAATTATGAAATATATTAGATGATTATATAATTTAGGTAAATAAAATGTTATAATTAATTTATTTACAAAATTAATATATTTCTCAGGAGGTTTATTGTCAAATGATAAAAGATGTTAGTATAAAAATAAAAATTCTTATGCTGTATATACTTACCTTTGCAGTAGGAATAACTGTAGGAGTTATATTTTCTATTGATTTTAAAATGGAATTTATATTTTTAATTTTATCAATAATAATTATTGCATTTATTTTTATGATTTCAATTAATAGTATTATAAAACCATTAAATAAAATTAAGTCTTTAGCTCAAAGAATGGGAGAAGGAGATTTATCAACAGATATAGTTTTAGAAAGACATGATGAATTTGGACAAATAGTATTAGCTTTAAATAAAGCACAAGGAAATATTAGAAAAACAATTAAAGATACTATAAATAAGTCTTCAAATACTTCTGCTTTAAGTCAACAAATATCTGCATCTATTCAAGAATTAACATCGAATATGGAAAAGATGGATATGTCAACTACTAAAATAGTAAGTGGTATAGAAGATAATAGTAGTACTATTGAAGAATTATCTGCATCTATACAAGAAATTAATGCAAGCATGGAAGAATTAGCAGAAAAGGCACAGACATCAAATGAAAATTCAGAAAGAATAAAACAAAAAGCTGATGAAATAGAAGTTCATAGCAAGACTATAATTGAAGATGCAAAAAATGTATGCCTTGAAAAGGAAGAACGTATTTTAGAAGCAATTGAAGATGCTAAAGTTGTAGAAGAAATAAAAGTTATGGCTGATGCAATAAATGTAATAGCTAAACAAACTAATCTTTTAGCTTTAAATGCAGCAATTGAATCTGCTAGAGCTGGAGAAGCTGGAAAAGGATTTGCTGTAGTTGCAGAAGAAGTTAGAAAATTAGCAGAAGAATCTTCTAAAACAGTTATTACTATTCAAAGCACAATTGATAAAGTTGAAGATGCATTTAGCAATCTTTCAATTCATACTCAAGATATTTTACATTTTATAAAAAATGATATAAAAGATATACTTGTGAAATATGGAGCAGTAGGAAAGTCTTATGAAAAAGATGGATATTTTGTTAATGAGATGTCAACTCAATTATCATCAATGTCTCAAGAAATAGGGGCATCAATGGAGCAAATTAGTGCAGCTATTGAAAGTACAGCAAAGAATTCGGAAGTGACAACAGAGCACTCTCATAATATAAAAAATGGATTACATGAGACATCACAAGCTATGGATCAGGTTGCATCAGTAGTACAACAGGAAGCAGAACTTTCACAAGATTTAAGTGAATTAGTAAAAGAATTTAAATTATAATTAATTTTATACAATGCAAGTATAAATAAGTATGGATAAGTATTTTAATTATTATTATATTAGAATACTTATCCATATTTTTATTTTAGGATCTGTTTTAAATATGTGTTGATATATATATAAGCAAAGTGGACGGAGTAAAATGCCACTTTACCTATTGCATATATCAACATTTTCTTAAAACAGAGCCGTGTTTTAAAATATTTATCTGTATTTATTAACCAATATTTGGAAAAATACTTAAAATGATTTATAATATATTATGTAACCTATGAGAAAGAGGGTTGGATATGTTATGACAAGTATAACCGAAAAAAATAAATATAAAAGTAAATATAGACTTAAGTATAGAAATAAATCACAAATAAAATACAAAATAAGTCCTAAGGAAATAGAGCTAAACATAAAAAAAGAAAGTTTTAAAAATAAGCTTGTATTATTATTAATAGGAATAGTTGTATTGTCACTTGTAACAGGCTATTTAGGGAAATGTAGATATATACGATTTTTAAATGATAATCCTTATTATGAAGGAAATAAAATTAGAATAAGTACTTTGCAAAGAAAATTACCTAGTCTAAAGAAAGAATTAGGTATAAGAGAAGTAGATTATAAATGGTCAGGAGATTTAGAGTATAATAATAAACCAATATTGCTTGTATTTCATCATGCAGCATCTAGTAATTTAACACCATACAAAATACATGAAATGCATGTAGGAAAAAATTGGTCTGGAATAGGATATCACTTTTATATAAGAAAAGATGGGACTATATATAGGGGGAGACCAGAAGAAGCAATAGGAGCACATATAAAAGGGCAAAATAACAATACTCTTGGAATATGTATAGAAGGAAATTTAGAAGAAGAAGAACCAACGGAACAAGAAATTGAAGCATTAGAGAAGTTATCAACATATCTAATAATAAAATACAATATTTCTGGTGTTCAAGGACATGGAGATACGTATGATACTTTATGCCCAGGAGAAAATTTTCCTATGGAAAATGTAAAAGAAGCAATAACAAGTGAAATAAATGAGTTGTCTAATAGTTAAAATTTATAATATTAAAATGTTACCTGTAATCAAGGGATAGTTTTATATATTTGGCTATGTTTTAAAACAGTATTGATATTGTAGTATAAAGCTCATGGACAGAAGTTAAAAATGAAACTCGACTCATTTAGATTCGCTGAGTAAGTTCATGTTTC
>NZ_JAVJAN010000048.1:0-19416 GCF_031344075.1 Clostridium aquiflavi | reverse complement strand
ATTGAGACAAGCAGTAAATGTGACAATACTCATTAAGGATTCTCAAAGTCCAATTACAATGCCACTTTACCTATTGCATATATAAACACATCTAAAAACAATATATCTTAAATAATTAAATTTCTTTGTTCATCAAACTATATATTTTAATATTAACAGCCATTTAAATTACACCAACAATTTCATTTATATCTTTTACGCCTTGTTCTTTACAGAAAGCTTCCATCTCTTCTATGATTTCTTTTCCTGCCATAGGATTTACAAAATTTATTGTTCCTATTTGAATCGCTCTTGCACCTGCCATCATAAACTCTATTGCATCTATTCCATTAGATATTCCACCAAGTCCTATTACTGGTATACTAACTGCTTTGCTTACTTCATGAACCATTCTTAATGCTACTGGTTTCACTGCGGGGCCTGAAAGTCCTGCATATACATTATTAAATATTGGCTTTCTTTTATATGGATCTATTGCTAAACCTTTTAATGTATTTATTAAGCTTAATGAATCTGCTCCTGCTTCTTCACATTTTGCTGCCATTTCAACTATATTTTCGGCATTGGGTGATAATTTAACCATAAGAGGTTTTTTGCAAATTTTCTTTATTTCTTTTACAAATTCATAAGCTACCTGAGACTTAATTCCATATGCCATTCCACCACATTTTACATTTGGACATGATATATTTAATTCAATGATATTTACTTCAGTATTATTTAATTTTTCAATAGCTTCTGCATAATCTTCAAAACACCCTCCACCAACATTAGCTAAAATGTTAGTATTTAGTTCTTGCATTTTAGGCAATTCATTTTTTATAAATCCTTCTATTCCTGGATTTTGTAATCCTACAGAATTCATCATTCCAGATGGAGTTTCAAATACCCTAATTCCTTCATTACCTTCTTTAACATTAAGTGTTAATCCTTTGGATGATATTCCGCCTAACATCCCTACATCATAAAAATTGTTATATTCTGCACCAAAACCAAAAGTTCCTGAAGCCGCTATAACTGGATTTTTAAATTCTACACCATTTATATTCACCTTTAACATAACTTCATTCTCCCCTCTGATTTATAATTCCACATAATATCCATCAAATACTGGACCGTCTTTACACGTTCTCTTATTTCCACCTTTAGTTTTGCAAGTACATACTAAACAAGCTCCTACACCACATGCCATGTGTTTTTCCATTGAAACGTAAACTTTAACCTTCTTTTCTTTACACATCTCAACAACCTTTTTCATCATAATTTCAGGACCACAACATAGCACAATATCATATTCCTCTGGCTTTAATATATCCGTAACAAAGCCTTTATGACCATGCTTTCCTGTATTAGTTGTTACTTCTACTTTGTTAGCATATTTAGATAATTCATCTATTAAATATATGTCATCTCTAAATCCTGCATAAACATCTATAAGCCCATATTTATTATTTCTTCTAAGCACTTTACAAACTTCAACCATAGGTGCTGTTCCAATTCCCCCAGAAACAATTGCAACTTTTCCTAAGTATTCATCTAAGTCAAATCCATTTCCTAATGGACCTGTAAGATTTATGTAATCCCCCTCTTGAAGTTTTGCAAATTCTTCTGTTCCTTTTCCTACTACTGCATACATAAAAGTTATTTTATTATCATCTTTTTCGCATATGCTTATGGGTCTTGGAAGTAAGGTTTGACCTTCAAGCTTAAGCATATAAAATTGTCCTGCTCTTATGGCATTATCATCTTCACACACCATCTTATATATATTATCAACTACTTTTTTATTTGAAAGTACCTTTGATTTCTTATAATTTATACTCATTTTACCACCCCTTATAAATCCTCTACAGCTCTTTTTATTTCATCTCTCATTTTTATAACTTCTTCTCTTGCACATAATGCAAATTCCATTTCCCTGTTTTGTTTTTTATAAGCAAGTAATATTCCTCTTGATGAATTCACAACTCCACCATTTCCATTATTTAAATACATTGCTACATCTTCTGCTTTTCCGCCTTGAGCTCCATATCCAGGTATTAAGAAGAACATTGAGTTAAATCTTTTTCTTAATTCTTTTCCTTCTTCAACATGAGTACATCCAATTACGCCTCCTAATGGATGATAGCCACATTTTGAAATCATATTTTCGCCCATTTTCATAAGCTTATCGCCAACTACATGATATACTTTATTTCCTGTAGTTGTATCTAAATACTCAATATCTTCTGCTCCCTCATTTGATGTTCTAACTAATGTAAATGCACCTTTTTTTCCGTTTACTAAATATTGAACATACGGTTTTATACTGTCCATTCCCATATAAGGATTTAGTGTAATAAAATCTGCTTCAAAGTCTCCTTCAAAATGAGCCTTTGCATACATTTGGGCAGTAGCTGCTATATCGCCTCTTTTTATATCAGCTATTATGATTTCATCTTTTTTTCTTAGATATTCTAATGTTTTCTTATAAGCTAATAATCCTTCTAAGCCTAAAGCTTCATAATAAGCTATTTGTACCTTAAAGCATGCTGCAACATCATATGTAGCATCTATAATTTGTTTATTAAATTCAAATATAGCTTCACTTGGTGTTTTTCCATTTCTTATATGCTCTGGAATATACTCTAAAGATGTATCTAATCCAACACATACAACACCTCTTTTTTCAACTCTCTCATATAGCTTATCCATTATATTAATCATCATAGCAACTCTCCTCCAAATTTATATATTAAAAATTATTGTATTGTTAATATATGTTTATATATGCAATAGTGTAAAGTGGCATTGTAATTGGACTTTGAGAATACTTAATGAGTATTGTCACATTTACTGCGTGTCACAATTTTATATTGGGAACAAGCTAAAATGGGACTATAATCATTTTAGCATTCCTAAGTTCAATTACTCAGTCCACTTTGCTTATGCATATATAAACATGCTACTAAAACATATATATTTTTTACTTCTTATATTTAATTTTTCCACCCTTTATTGTAGTAAACACTTCTCCATAATACTCCATACCTTCAAATGGTGTATTTCTACCTTTTGATGCAAATTCTTTGGAATCTACCTTTATTTTTTTATCTATATCTATTAAAACTAGATCCGCCTCTACCCCTATACTAATTTTCCCCTTATTCATTCCTAATAACTGAGCTGGATTAAGTGACATAAGTTTGCTTAATTCATTTAATGAAATCTCATTTTCTCTAACCAGCTTTGTATAACATATTGGAAAAGCTGTCTCTAATCCAACCATTCCTGGAGATCCCTTAGATTTTTCTTCTAATGTATGTGGTGCATGGTCCGTTCCTATTGTATCAATATTTCCCATCTTAATTGCTTTTATAATTGCATCTACATCTTCTTTTTCTCTTATCGGTGGATTAACTCTATAATCATTTATTTCCTTAGTTAAGGATATATGATGTGGTGTTACTTCTAATGTAATATTTGCACCTTCATTCTTAGCATCAATAATATATTTTAATGCTTCTTTAGTACTAACATGACACATATGTAAATGTGCTCCTGTTATCTTAGCAAGTTCCACATCTCTAATGGTCATCATATTTTCAGCTATTCTCATATCACTTTTAGAAAACTCTGGGCTTTCAGCATGTGACATAAGCACCCAGTTATTTTCTTTTGCAATTTTCATTGCCTCAAGCATAGTATTAGAATTTGATACTCCAACTCCATCATCTGAAATTGCTTTAACTTCATTATCATCTCTAAATTCGTTTAAATGATCTAAAGTTTTTCCATCAAAATTCTGAGTTACTGAAATGCATTGATGTATATCAATTAAATCTAAGTCTTTTGATTTATCTCTAACATACTGCACTACCTCTTTAGATGAACATATAGGCTTTGTATTTGCCATCAAACATACACCTGTGTAACCACCTTTTAATGCTGCTTTTGATCCACTCTCTAAATCCTCTTTCCATGTAAGACCTGGATCTCTAAAATGAGCATGTGTATCAATAAAGGCAGGCATTAATATCTTTCCTTCGCAACTAAGAGTCTCAACATTGTCTTTATTTATTTCCTTCGCAATTTCACTTATCAATCCATCTTTTATATAAATATCACCATAAAAATCTTGAATCGCATCTATAATTCTTGCATTTTTAATTAAAAGTTCCACCAAGCTCACTCCCTTACACTTATTACACTTCAGATAATTTTGTTATTTCATCACAATATTCACACCTATAAGTGCCCTTTTCCTTATCTAATAGTACAAAAGAGTGTGCCACATACTTTTCATATTGAGTTATACACCTTGAATTTTTGCACTTTAATATATTGGTTACTTTCTTTGGTAATGTAGGTTTTATCTTACCTACTATCTCCTCATTTTCAACTTCATTTATAGTTATACTTGGAGAAAGTAATCCTAATATTGTATAATCTAACTCTCTACAGTTTTCTATCTTTATTATGTCCTTCTTTCCTAACAATTCACTTTTTGCATTTATTATTAAAGCAACACTGCAATTACTGTTATCTAGTCCTAAATAGTTAAATATTTTTATTCCCATTCCTGCTTCAATATGATCTATAACTAATCCGTTTTTTAAGCTTGTAATTTCTAACATCTTATAACACCCCCAAAAGTTTAGCCATTAATGCCATTCTTGCATACATTCCGTATTCAGCCTGTTTAAAGTATGCTGCTCTTTTATCATAATCAACTTCACATGCAATTTCATTTACTCTTGGCAGAGGATGCATAACTATCATATCGTCTTTTGCTAGATTCATTTTTTCTTTATTTAATATATAACTATCTCTAAGTCTTAAGTATTCTTCTTCATTGAAGAACCTCTCTTTTTGTATTCTAGTCATATATAATATATCAACTTTATCTATGATCTCCTCTAATGTTTCTACTTCTAAAAACTCAATATTATTTTTTCTAAGTATTTCTTCTCTTATATAATCTGGTATTCTTAATTCTTTTGGGGAGATAAGTAAAAATTTGTTGCCTTCATATCTAGACATTGCTTTTATTAACGAATGAACTGTTCTTCCATATTTTAAATCACCACATATACCAATAGTATGTCTATTTAAACCTTTCTTAAGCATTTCTATTGTTAATAAATCAGTAAGAGTTTGAGTTGGATGTTGATGACCACCATCTCCTGCATTAATGATTGGAACACTTGAATAAAGACTTGCTACTTTAGCTGATCCTTCTTTAGGATGCCTCATTGCTATTATATCAGTATAAATTGACACCATTTTGATTGTGTCAGATAAAGTTTCACCCTTTGATGTTGATGATGAATTTGGCTCAGAAAAGCCAAGTATTTTCCCACCAAGTCTCATCATAGCTGCTTCAAAACTAAATCTAGTTCTTGTACTTGGCTCGTAAAATAAGGTTGCTAATATTTTCCCATCACAGACATGAGAAAACTTTTCTGGATCTAAAATTATTTCATGTGCTAATTTAAAAATTTCTTTTAATTCTTCTACTGTAAAATCCATTGGGTCTATTAAATGTTTGTCTTTTATCATATTGATATCACTCCTTTTTAAGTATGCAGAAAAACTTATAAAAAGTTATACCAAAGCGATCTAAAAGTCTTTTAGATAGTGCCATATTTCATAGATTTAATTAATTTACTAAATTTAATTTTATACCCTTAATTATTTTAAATAACCAATTACATTTGCATATAATTAATTGTATAAAAAAAGCCTTCTTCACGCGTGAAGGAAGGCATAATAATCCTGTAAATATGGTATTATATAACTTCCTTGCTGATCTCTCTGGATCAAATTAAAGGTTATTCTTTGTGTAAGAATAACATTTATTTTATATCATGTCAAGAAGAAAATTTGCCTTAACGAGTTTCTATTTTATAGTAAAAATATAAACCTTAATAAGTTTATTATCTATACATTATTTCAAAGAATCCTTGTTTCTTACTTTCCTTTTTATTGTTCTTATTTGTTTCATATTTATGCATTATTTCAAAGAACAAAATAGCTAAAACTAATATTTGCTCTTAGATTATTGTACAAAAACAAAAAAAATTGCACCATTAAATATTTAAATTATTCAATGAGTACAATTTCTCTTTAATATATTTATTTTTATATTTACTATTTATATTCTTTTATAGATGTGGTGTTACTATTCCTTTATACATAAGTATTGCAAATACTATACCTGCAATTATTCTGTATATTGCAAATACTCTCATAGGTTTTTTCTTTAGGTAAGCAACAAAACCTTCCATTACTACTAATGAAACTATAAATGCTACTATGAATCCCACTATTAAAGCAACCCAATTAGTCGCATTCATAAGTGCAAAATCAAATTCAAAAAGATCTTTAGCTGATGATCCAACCATTGCTGGAATTGCTAAAAAGAATGAGAATTCTGCTGCTATCGGTGTTGAAAGACCAGCTACCCAACCACCCATGATTGTAGAAGCACTTCTTGACATTCCAGGCCACATTGATAAAACTTGAAATAATCCAACCTTTATAGATTGCATTGGAGTTATTCTATCTATGTTTTTAACAGAGTGTCTTTTTTTTCTAAATATATTTTCTATTACTATTAATAAAATACCACCAACTATAAATCCTACAACTACTGCTTGAGGTTTAAATAAGCTTTTTATTTTACTATAATATAATATTCCAACTACACCTGCTGGTATTGATCCTATTAAAACATTTATTCCAAATTTGAATCCGACTTCACCTTTTTTTCCACCTGTAAAAATGTATGTGAAGAATTCAATAACACTATCTTTTATCTTTTTCCAGTATAATACTACTACTGCAAGTATTGCGCCTAATTGTATTACAACTTCAAACATCTTAACAAATTCCCCTTGGAAATTGATTAAATCTGATGCAAGTATCATATGTCCTGTTGATGATACTGGAACAAATTCAGTAAGACCTTCAACTATTGCTACAATAATTGCTTTGAATATGAATAAAAAGTCTAATCCCATTCTTTTATCACTCTCTTTCTAATAAGTTTCCATTTTAAATTATAATACTTATTATGTTATATATTATTAATTTTTCCTTAAAATTATTTTACTTATTGAATTTATCCCATCTATAGATAAATTTAATTCTGTTTCACCTTTAGGTATCTCAACTTCTTTATATTTTTTAATTTTCTCATAATCAGAATTATTAGTACTTAAATAATATTCATCCATAATTTTTCCATCTTTAAATGCACCTAAAATCATAAATATACTATTTTTGTTTTGTTCTTTGCCTTGATTATTATCAGTAATTTTAACTAAATCTTGCTTTTCCATTAAGATTAGATATGCTTTTTCATCTTGTCCTACTCTATTGTCTTCGGGACTCTTTTCAAAAAGCTTTGTATCTTGTGTAAAAATTGTTGGTGGAGCAAACTTATCTTTAAATTTAATTTCTAAAGCTTTTTCATTTTTTATATATGTTATTAAGGTATTACTTTTGTTGTTTTTTACAGTATTATCTATTTGTATGCTATATGAATCCAAATACTTTTTAAAATTCTTTTTATATTCTTTTTCTTTAGTTTTTCCCACATAAAATAATGGATTAAATTCCTTATTCATCACTTCTGTTGCAGATAATAAGGTGTCTCTTTCTCTAAAGTAACCTCTATCTAATGGATCTATCATTACCCATTTATTATTCTCATTGCTCCAATATTCTATAACATAATAATTGTATTTAGGTTCAAAAGCAGCATCTTTCATTCTATAAACTCCCACTCTACTTTTAAAACCATATGAAGCTAATAAGTCACGCTCTATTATTGCCATATCTTTAGCAGATACTTTTTTTCTTCCACCTAAATTTTTTAAAATATCATATGCTGATTTCTGATTTAAATCATCTATATCATCATATTGGCAAATTGAATTTAAAATATCAATACTTTTTAACACTTTATCTATTTCTTCATTAGATTCATTTAATAATTCCTTAACTTTATATGTACTATCTAAAGATTTAATCTTTTCATTATTTTCATCGTCATAAAAAAAAGTAATATTATTTTCATTATAATAATTATCCCAAGTTAAAACTTCAAATTCTTTAACTTGATTTATTTTAGAAAAATGTACAAAAAATAAAATTATACAAATTAAAAATACTAAAATTCCTATAAATCTATTTTTAATTTTTTTGCTCACAAATTCATCCCCTTTTAATCTCGTCATATTAAAATCGTATCTTAAACATGCTTAATGTTATAAATCAGGGAATTAACTCCCTGATTTATAACATTATCATATTAATATTCTATTAATTTAAATTGAGAAATAGTTAGTCCACTACTATTATCTTTTTTATATGTTTTAACTCTATTATAGTTTTCAGTTATTATTTCTTTTATTTTACCGTCAGTATTTTCATTTATTTCATTATAAGCTGCTTTAAAGTTAACTAATGCTCTATCTATGTCACCTTCAATACATATGTAATAATATCCTGCATTATTTAAATTTATTATGTCATTTTCATCAATAGCATAAGCAGACCTTATAGCATTTATAGCTTTTTCATTTTTACCTTTATTTAAATAAACACTACCTAAAGTTCTATAATACTTTGCATTACTAGTATCTAATTCAATACTCTTATTTAAAAGCTTTATACCTTCATCTTCTCTCTGATTGCTTATTTTAATTAAAGCTGAATTATAATATATTTCTGCATTTTTCGGATCTATTTTAGACGCAATTTCATAGTATTCTAAAGCTTTATTTGAATCCTTAACTATATCTTGATAATATTTTGCTGTGTTTACCAAAACTTCTGGATTAAATAAATCTATTTCTAAAGCAGTTCTAAAGTAAGACATGATACTTTCAAATTTTCCATCTTCTACTTTATACTCTTTTACTATAATATTAGGAATCAATACTCCATATATATTAGGATAGTCTCTATTTAATAATATAGATTTTTTAGCATTTTCAAATGCTTCTGTATATCTTCCTGCTTCATAATTATATAAAGATAATATGTACCAATCAATATATGACTCTTCATTACCATTTGTCATTTCTTTTAAACAATTAACAGCCATTTTACTATCATCCATATTTTTATATGCTGTATATTCTATAAAGTTAATATTAAACATTTCTGTTTCACTAAGCTTTTCATTTTTAATCTTATTAATTATGTCTATACTCTTTGAAGCAGTATTCATATCTAATGAATATATTTCTGCAAGCCATATTTTATAGATATTATCATTTTTGTATTTACTTTGTAATTTAGAAACTTCACTTATTAATTTGCCCTTATCATATAGTGATAATTGTTTTATTCCATTAAAAATCGTCAATGCATCTTCATTTTTATCACATGCATCTTTTAATAGTTTTAACCCATTTTCCCAATTTCCAATTAAAACATTCATTCTTGAAGTAACTATAAGATCTTTTACACTGTCTGAAGTATCATAATTTTCTAAAATTCCTTTTGCTTTTTCCGTATTGTTATTACTAATATAAACTGTAAACATCGTATTTGCCAACTCTTTATATGTAGGATTATCTTTTAAGAATAATTCTCCATATTCTAAAGCTTTTTTATTTTCACCATTCATAAAACTTGTTAACACTATTTCATTAGTAATTTTCTTATCTTTTTCTTTTAACTCTTCTCTATTATTTGTATCTATAATTTTGTTTCTTGATTCATACACTTTACTAATTAATTCATTTGATTTTACATAATCACCCTTTATAGAGTAAATTTCCGCAACTTTCATATTATACTCTGGCCAAGGCATATCAGCTTGCAACTTTAAATATTCTTCAATAGCTAAATTATAATTTCCATTAAAGAAAGCCTCTTCTGCTGGATTAGTTGCTATTGACACCTTTTCTTCACTTGGCATTAAACTTTTTACTGCAACTACAATACCAAATGCAGTTACTAATGTTAAAATCATTGTAATTATAGAAGTAAAGTATTTATTAGACTCAGAAATCTTTTTATATGTACAAAATATCTTTTGTAGAAAAGAATTTTTATTTGTGTTTTCCATATGTACACTCCTTACATATTTCTAGTACGTTTACACTTTCTTTATATTTTAACAAACCTTTGTACAAAAATCTACATTTATTGATATATTCAAAAATGTAAAATTATTTGGCATATAAAATTTTTGTGCTATACTTATATTTGTTTTTAGTAATTTATGATAAAATCTTATATTATTAAATAAAATAATTAGGTGGTGACTACAATAAATATTAAGTCTATTTTAAGTATAATTTCAGCTAAATGCATAGCATTTCTTTCAAAACATCTAATAAAAGGTGGGAGTACTTTCCCTGGTAAAATAGCACTGAAAATCGATAAAAATATTTTAAAAAAAGTTAGTGATGGCTATAAGATAATACTTGTAACTGGTACTAATGGAAAAACTACGACTACAAGTATGATAACAAATATACTAAAAGAAAATGGATTTGATGTCATAACTAATAATACAGGTGCTAATTTATATCCTGGTATTACAGCTTGTTTTATATCGAATTATAAGTTTTTTAATAAACCTAAAAATAGATATGCTGTAATTGAAGTTGATGAAGCTAATGTTAAATTTATAACTGAGCATATTTCTCCTGAAATAATAACAGTAACAAACTTATTTAGAGATCAATTAGATAGATATGGTGAAGTTTACACAACACTTAACAAAATTTTAGAAGGTATAGTTAAAGTTCCTGACTCAAAATTAATTTTAAATGGTGATGAATCTTTACTTGGCAAATTAAACCTAAAGAATCCAATGATTTATTATGGTTTTAATACTCCTATAAATGAAAATCATTCTATTGATATAAATGCAGACTCAAAATTCTGTAAAGTTTGTAAGACAAGATACTCTTATAATTTTGTAACTTATAATCATCTAGGAGACTTTTATTGTACAGAATGCGGATATAAAAGACCAACGCTAAGTTATGCTGTTAATAAAATATTTGATTTAAACCCAGAAAATTCGTCTGTTCTTATTAATGATACTGATATCTTAATAAGTCAATCAGGAGCTTATAATATTTACAATGCATTATGTGCCTACGCAATATCAAAAGAGCTAGGAATTAACGATGATGTAATAGTGAACTCTCTACAAAATCAAAATTCAAGTTTTGGTAGACAAGAGCAAATTGCTATTGGTAGTAAACAGGTTGAAATAATATTAGTTAAGAATCCAGCTGGTTACAATCAAGCACTCGATACTTTATGTCTTAATAAAAATGACTTTTCAGCTACATTTTTATTAAATGATAATTATGCTGATGGAAGAGATATTTCTTGGATATGGGATGTTAATTTTGAAAAAATATCTACTCTTCCAATAAAAAATATTTTTATTTCAGGAACAAGAATGTATGATATGGCGGTAAGATTAAAAATTGCTGGTCTTAATAAAGATAACTTTATATTAGAAGAAGATTATGAAAAACTAACTGAATCTATACAAAATGATTCATCTTCTAACAAGGTATATATTCTAGCAACTTATACTGCTATGATAAATTATCGAAAATACCTTCATTCAAAAGGTTACATTAAAAAACTATGGTAATTTAAAGGAGGTAATACTTTGGAATTAAATATTTGTCACTTATATCCTGATTTATTAAATGTATATGGGGATGTAGGTAATGTGCTAATTTTAAAACACAGAGCAGAAGAAAGAGGAATAAAAGTAAACATTATTAATTCTTCTATAAATGATACTCTAAACAAAGATGAAATAGATATTATATTCTTTGGTGGCGGTCAAGATTATGAACAATCAATAGTATCTGAAGATTTAAATACTATAAAAAAAGATTCTTTAACTTCTTATATTGAAGAAGAAAAAGTCCTATTAGCAATATGTGGCGGTTATCAATTATTAGGTAAATATTACACTGCTCCAAATGGTGAAAAGATCAATGGATTGGGAATACTAAATATTCATACTGAAGGTGGAGATACAAGATTTATAGGCAATACTGAAATATATAATGAAGTATTTAATCAAACTTATGTTGGTTTTGAAAATCATTCTGGTAGAACTTATATAAATGATCATACTCCACTTGGCAAATGCGTTCATGGATATGGCAATAATGGTGAAGATGGATATGAAGGTTGTATATATAAAAACACTTTTTGTTCATACTTTCATGGATCATTCTTATCTAAAAATCCAGAATTTGCTGATAAACTTTTAACTCTAGCATTAAGAAATAAGTATGGAAATGAAATTGCCTTAGATATTTTAGACGACGATTTTGAAATAAACGCCAAAAAATCAATTCAGAAAAAACTAAATACAAATTCTTAATTACTTTATTAAAGATGAGCTAATATCAAAATGTATACTGATATTAGCTCGTTTTTAATTATATATTTAAATCACTTATCTATTACATGTTTGCCTATTAAATATTGAACTTCCCATTCTTCCATTTCATCAAAGGTTTTAAATTCATATCCTAAACTTTTATATTTAATTATAATATCTTGAAGTGCACTAGTGGTTGTTACCTTATTTTCTAAATCATGCATTAAAATAACTTCTATATTATTAATACCAGCTTGATTTTCAATATTACTTGTTATTTGTTCTTCAGGTACCATAGCTGCACAAGTATCCCCTGAATCTATACTCCAATCTATATAATCCATTCCTCTTTTTCTTAATTCACTTTTTATATTTTGCAAAGTTTGATAATTGCTCACAGTATTATCTGAACCACCTGGCATTCTTACAAACCTGAAACTTCTATTTCCACCAGTAACGTCATTTATAATTCTGGTACATTCATTAAGATCATTTATATAATACTCAGTTGATGAATATAACTCTTTATACTGATGATTATTACAATGAGGTATAATCCCCATATTATATTCGTTTAATTGTTTTAAAATCTCCTTATATCTTAAAGCATTAGAACCAACTACACAAAAAGTAGCTCTTACATTGTTTTCATTTAATATTTGTAATATATTTTCAGTATTATTAGGAGATGGACCATCATCAAATGTTAAATAGACTATTTTTCTTGAAGTTTGATCTAATGCATTAACCCTATACGTATTAAAAACCGAAAAAATTATAATAATAGATAATATTAGAAATTTAAAATATTTTTTCATATCTTCCACCCCTTTCTTAACATATATATAGTTTGTTCTAAAAAACAAAATTTATAGGTGTAAGTTATAGGTAAATATTAAAATACTATGTTGAAATAAGCATTTTTCATGGATTTATTTATAAAAATTCTTATATTATGTCTTGTATTTTATTGTTATTAAATATCATAAATGATATACTTATGTTGGTTTAAATATTACTAAATAGAGATGGGGAGATTTTACTTGAAAAGAAATTTAATCTTAAAAACACTTGCATTAACTATTACTATTTCACTATTTGCTCCTTTTTCAGTAAAAAGTTATGCAACTGAAAATACTAAACAAACTTCACCTAGTATTCAAGCTGAATCAGCTTTAACTATGGATTATGAAACAGGTGAAATAATTTATACTAAAGATGCTGATAGTAAAAGGTATCCTGCAAGTACTACTAAATTATTAACAGGTTTATTATTAGCTGAAAAGTTCGAAAAAAATTCTGAACTTTCATTTACTAAATCAGCTAAAGAACAACCTGAATATTCATTAAACATAAATTATATGGGTAACAGAATGCAAGTTGGAGATAAAATGCTTGCTGATGATGTCATGAAAGGATTATTGCTTTTCTCTGGAAATGATACTGCATATATGATTGCAGATAATGTTGCTGGTAGTTCAGAAGCATTTTCAGAATTAATGAATAAAAAAGCAAAGGAACTTGGAGCTAATAATAGTAATTTTATTACTGCTAACGGACTTCATGATCCAAATCATTATACAACCGCTTATGATTTATCTTTAATAACTAAAGCAGCTTTTGAAAATCCATGGGAAAGAGAAACTATGACTTTAAAAGAAGCTCCTATAGATATAAATGGTTCTAGAATTATATTAGAAAATAGAAATTTAGGATTAGGTAAAAATGGAAACATTGCTGGTAAAACTGGATTAACTAATGCTGCTGGTGGTTGTTTAGCTGCTGTATATGAAAAAGATGGCAGAAAAATAATAGGTGTTGTTTTAAAAAGTAGACAACTCGATAATGTTGATATGACTAAATTCAATGATATGGATTCTATTATTGATTATAGTTATTCTGCTAATAAAGAAGTTTATAAAAAATCAGATGAAGAAGTTGGAACTACTGATTTACAATATAAATCTTTTGGTTTCTTTGGACCTACAAAAACAATTACTGTACCAATAGTTTTAAGTCAGGATGTTATGTATTATAAGAATGATATTAATGATGCTGAATCTTTAATAACTTATAATGCTTCAAATACTAGCGCTTGGAAGTTAGCATTTAATAAAAATACAAACTTAACTTATTCAACTAGAAATCATACTGAAGAAGTTCAAGGTATTATAAATATATCTTTAGGAAAAATATTAAAAGATAATATATTATTGTATTCAACAGTTTTGGTAATTGCTATAATAATAATCACATTAATAGTTCTTATAAAAAATATGGCTAAAAATAATAGAAAAAGACGTTACAAAAGAAGATATTAATAATAATTCTTTATTACAAACATTGTTTTAAAAATTTTATTTATATAAAAGGTGAAAAAAATGAATAAATTAAATTTTAAAGGTAGTGTGATGTTAAATCCCACGCCTGTAGTTCTTGTTACCTCTAAAAATAAAGAAGGTAAAGTAAATGTATTTACTGTTGGTTGGATAAGTACAGTATGTACAAAAGAACCTATACTTGCAATGGGGGTAAGACCTGAACGATTATCTTATGATTATATAAAAGAATCTGAGGAATGTGTTATTAATTTACCTAATAAGCAAATGGTAAAAATAGTAGATTATTGTGGTGTTAGATCGGGTAAAAAAGAAGATAAGATTAAAAATCTTAATTTAAAATTAAATGAAGGAGTAAAAGTAAATACACCTTCATTAGAAGATGCTCCATTTGCATTAGAATGTAAGTTAAAATCTATCACACCATTAGGTACTCATGATTTATTCTTACTGGAAGTACTTAATGTTAAAGTAGATGAGAACTTATTAGACGAAAATGGTAAAATTGGTTTTAATAAAGCGAACTTAATTTGTTATAATCATGGAGAATATTTTGAAGTCAATTCAAATCCTTTAGGCTCATTTGGATATTCTGTTATGAAGAAAAATACTAAAAAAAAGGCAAGAAAAAAATCTAAATAATACTTATAAATAAAGCTTATATGATAAGAATAAAATCATATAAGCTTTATTGTTTATGTGCTATCTAGCTTTTCTTATGCATATATCACAGCATCTCACTTAAATAAACAACTACTATTATTTATTCCCATGCATTCCATATATCAGGTGTATATCCTACTGTAGCACATTTACCATTTCTTACAATTGGAGTATTCATCACTTTAGGATTTTTTAAAACAATTTCTTTTTTTATTTCAGCACTTCTTATATTATTCAAATTCAATTTATTATAATCTTTAGATTTTGAATTTATTAAATCATTAACAGATACTGAATTTAAAACACTATTAAGTTCACCCTTACTTATTCCCTTCTCATTTAAGTCAATAAATTGAAAATTAATTCTTCTTTCTTTAAAATATCTTTCTGCCTTCTTTGTATCAAAACATTTTTTAGTTCCAAATATTTGTATATTCATTACAACTCTCCTAAATTTAATTATATATATTGATTATACTAATTTAACTCTACTTTTATTTTAAATCAAGAACAAATATGCTGAATTTTTATTTAAAAACTAAATTATAAAATGAATATATGTATTTATTGTAGTACTTATAGTATTACAAAATATTGCATTATATTTCTTTATATCTTATAATATCCTATGATTAGTTACTGAAGGGAGAGAATTATTGGAAGTTAAAAATAGGGACAGTTATTTTGATAATTTAAGAGGCTTCTTTTTAATTTGTGTTATAATTGGTAACTCACTTGAATATGTAAGTCCTACATGTATAGATCCTCATTACTTTATCCTTTTTCTTTATATGTTTCATATGCCAGCGTTAACTTTTATATCAGGATATTTTTGTAAAAAAAGCAAAAGAACAACACAACAAAAAGTACTTGATACATTCAAAATATATTTTTATGCGCAGACTTTTTATTATTTACTTAGTATCATTGTATTTCAAAATTATGGTTTAAGAATTGAATATTTGCGTCCTAATTGGACTTTATGGTACTTATTTGCATTAACAGCTTTTTATGTAATCTCAGATTATATAAAAAATTGTAGAACTGCTTTGCCTATTAGCATAGTAATTTCTTTAATTCTTGGGCTTGACGTAAGTTTTACTGCACAAGCTAGTGCTTCCAGAATTATATTTTTCTTACCATTTTTTATAGCAGGATTAGGTTTTGAAAAAAAACATCTAGGAATTGTAAAAAAACATTTGTGGAAATTTATTTTGATAAGTTTATTATCATTAGGAATTTTATATGTACTTAAAGATGAAACTTCTGTGGAACTGTTATTTGAATATACAAACTACACTTTTTATTATGACACTTCTACATATCCCCTGTTTATAAGAGTCCTTCATTATATAGGAGCTTTTTCAATTTTAGGAGTTATTTTTAGTATATGTACATCAAAGAAGACTTCAATATCTTGGATTGGTAAAAATTCATTATATCTATATCTATCGCATGCCGCTATAATACAATTAATGGTGAAGTTTAGGTTATTTAAAATTGATACACCATTACAAATTATCGTATCAGAATTACTTTTAATTGTAATTTTATGCTTAATTACATATTGGTATTTAAATATTAAAAATAAAATTAAATCTAAAGTATAAAATAGTGGCTATCTTAATATTTTAAGATAGCCACTATTTTATACTTTTTTAACTAATGAGTTTTTTCGTTTTTCATTTATAAATACAATTAATGCTGGTAAAACAGATATAATTATCATTCCTATTAAAATAAGTGATAAGTTATTTCTGACAAATCTAATATTTCCAAAGAAATATCCACATATAGACAATATCAATACCCATAAATTTCCACCAACAACATTGAATAAAATAAAATCTTTATAATTCATTTTTCCAATTCCAGCTACAAAAGGAGCAATGGTACGTACTATAGGAATAAATCTTGCAAACATTATAGTTTTCATGCCATGCTTTTCATAAAATTTATTAGTCTTTTCTATGTGAGCTCTTTTAACTATGTTGCTTTTTATTAACTTATTTCCAAATAGCCTTCCAATCTCATAATTCACTGTATCACCTAATATCGCTGCAAATATTAATAATATTACTAAAACATAAATATTTAAAGCTCCCATTGCTGCAAAAGTTGCTGCTGCAAATATTAATGAGTCCCCTGGTAAAAATGGGGTTACAACCAACCCTGTTTCACAAAATATTACAATAAACAAAATTAAATAAGTTTGCATTCCATAATTATTAATTATCATTCCAATATATTTATTCATATGTATAAATACATCTACTATTTGACTTACGTTTTCCATATTGTACTCCTTATTTCTGTAATTTAATTATTATTTTATTACATATGATTATATAGCATCCAGCTTCAAGCTTTCAATCTTCATTTCTATATTTAACATAAATTTAATGTAATAAAAATTACACTATTTTAGCATTTTTCCACTTTTCACTCTTATATCTAAATACCGATATTGTTGATGCTAATATCCATCCTAAAGGTATTGCCCACCATATTGCTTTTTGGCCAATAAAATATGATAAAGTATATGCTGCTATTACCCTTAATGATAAATTGCATAATGTACTTACCATAAATACTTTAATATCTCCTGCTCCCCTAAGTACTCCATTTGTTGTTACCATAAGTCCCATAAGTACATAAAAAATTGAAACTACTGTAATGTACTCCACCCCTATACTAATAGCTTCTTTATTAAGACTTGAATCAACAAACATTCCTATTATATTTTCTGCATATACATGCAACAAGATTGCAATTATAAAACAAAATATCCCTATCATCTTTATTGCAGCTTTGTATCCATCTTTTACACGATCTATTAAATCAGCACCAATATTTTGAGCTGTAAATGTCGATACTGCACTACTTATATTAACCATTGGCATAATAATTATAGAATCTATTCTGGTAGCTGACGTATATGCAGCAATAGTTACAACTCCATAAGTATTAACTAAGGCTTGAACAAACAAATTTCCTATTGATACTATTGCCTGTTGTATTATTGATGGGATAGCTATTTTACATGTTTTTTTCAATATCTTAATATCAAATATTTTATATTCTTCATGTACTTCTATTCTTTTAACCTTTATCAAAAGATATATTAATGATAATATTGCAGAAACCCCTTGAGAAATTAAAGTTGCATATGCTGCACCTATTACTCCCATATTAAACTTTACTACAAATAATAAGTCTAACCCTACATTTAAAATAGATGAAAAGATTAAAAAACATAATGGTATTTTAGAATTACCTAAAGCATTAAATGCTCCAGTATTAATATTATAAACAAATAAAAAAACTACTCCCATCATATATACTTTCATATAGCTATCAGCATCTGTTAATATGTTCAATGGTGTTTTTAAAATTCTTAATACAGAATTACTTGTAATTACTCCTATTATCATTAGTATTGTACTAAATATTATTATCGAAATAATTGATGTATATATTGCTGTCTTCATATTCCCTATTTGCTTTGCTCCAAACATCTGTGATATTACAACAGAACATCCAATGCTAGCTCCAGTTGCAACTGCTATAAACAAAAATATAATAGGATAAGAAGCTCCTACAGCTGCTAATGCATTAGCTCCTATAAAGTTTCCTACAACTACTGAATCTATAATATTATAAAATTGCTGAAATACATTTCCAATAACCATAGGAATGGCAAATAAAAACACTATCTTTCCAGGGTTCCCCTTAGTCATATCTTTTATCATTAAAACCCTTCTTTCATAATTTTTAGGATTATACATTTTCTTTTAATATGGTTTTTCAACTCTTTAAGCAAATTGTAATCTACACTTTAGAATTTGGTTTATATTATTTTTTACGTTCTTAATTTATGACTTCTCCCTGTTAAAATTTGATTCTATTTTAAATGTGTGTTGATATATACAATAATAAAGTGGCATTGTAATTTGACTTTGAGAATCCTTAATGAGTATTGTCACATTTACTGCTTGTCTCAATTTTATATTGGGAGCAAGCTAAAATGGGACTATA